>SXVE01000567.1 GCA_005790265.1 Acidobacteriota bacterium
AACATCTTGCGGAAGTTTCCGTCGAACCTTGAAAGCTAAGCGTGTCTGCTTGCCCGCGCTTAAAACTTTTTCACGACAAGCGAGACGGAGGAAAATTTATGTTGAGAAAAATTTTGTCACTCGTTTTGATGACCGCGATTTTCGGCGGCGGAATAGTCGCGTCGGCGGCAACGCCGAAAACCGGCGACGATGAAAAACGCGCGGAAAAGGTTAAAAATGAGATTCGCAAACTAGGCACTGGACCGGACGCGCAAATTAAATTAAAGCTGCGCGACAAAACCAAACTCGAAGGCTACGTCAGCGAAGCCAACGAAAACGATTTCACGGTCGTCAGCTCGCATAACGGAACGGCGACGACCGTTCCTTACCCGCAGGTCGGAACGGCTCGCGGCAACAATCTTAACGGCGGCGTAAAAATCGCCATCGGCATCGGCATCGGCATCGCGCTGTCGTATCTGGTCTACAAATACGGTCGGCGCAACCGGCGTTACGGTTTTTGAAGCAGGTTGATTTTATCTTTGTCGGCGACGGTAAATCCGGAAATCGGCATTGAAACAAACGGGCGAATATCTCCGCCGCGAGAAATTTGCGGCGGAGATATTCAGGGAGTTAATTATGAAAAGCAAAAAATTAGCGGGCGCGACGTTCGCGGCATTCCTGACGATTTTTGCCGTCGGAGCGCAGGCGCAAACGAGCGACAGTCAATACGTGATTTCGGCGAAAGCCGGCGGTATCAATTCCGCGTCGGGCGATGTCAAAGTTCGGCGCAGCGGCGCGAACGGTTTTGAATGGCTCTCGACGCGGGACGCGCTCGCCGACCGGGACCGGGTTTCGACCGGCGCGGGCGGACGGGTCGAGATGCTGCTCAGTCCGGGCGCGTATTTTCGCGCGGCGGAAAACAGCGAGTTTGAACTTGAAAATTCGTCGCTCGACAATTTGCGCGTGAAATTAAACGCGGGCAGCGCGATCATCGAAGCGACCGGCGCGGACGGAGCGAATATGTTTGTCGAAATCAAAACGCCCGACACAAACGTCGCCGTTAATAAGCGCGGCATCTATCGCATTAACGTCCTGCCGCCAGCGCGCCAGACCGCCGTTTACGTCCGCGAAGGCTATGCGCTGGTCGGACGCGTGAAGGTGAAAGAAGGAAGAACCATAACCGTCGGCGCGGGCGGCGCGGCGAGCGAGTCGACAATCGCCAAGTTCGATGAAAAGGAGCGCGACGCTTTCGATTTGTGGAGCGAAAGCCGCGCCGAAACGCTCGTCGCCGCCAACAAACGGCTGACGCGCAACGCGATTCGGGATTCATACGCGGCGTATAACCGGAGCGGTTTCAGCCGCGGCTATCGCGGTTCGGGCTTGTGGCTCTACAACTCATCGTTCGGCGGACACACGTTTCTGCCGTTTTACGCCGGACTGTCGTCGCCCTACGGCTACGGCTACCAGCACGGCTTCGGTTTTTCGTCATACGGTTTCGGCTCGATTTTCTCGACGCCGGGTCGCCGGGTAATTTACGCTCCGACGCACAATAGAAGTCACACGACGACGCATCAAAGCTCGCCGCGTCACATCTCGTCTGGGCATCACCGCCGCGGTCATTGAGGCGAACTGCAGACGGAAAAAAATTTGTCCCGCCGCAAGGGAAATCAAGGCGAGACGAATTAACGGGCGGTATGAACGGCAGGCAGACGTTGCCTGAAGGTGTGCCGCAATTTGGAAACGCGAATAAGCAGCGCGCACTCTCTCCCGCGTCGCCGGACGGCTCTGTGAAAAAAGTCCGTCGCTCGCGTTTCAGTCAAGTAACAACCAGGAGAAGTAAAAATGAAAAATACAACAAAGACCATTAAGCGCGTCGCGGTCGGCATCGCCCTCTGCGCGGCTTTTATCGTTGCCGGAAGCGTGACCGCCAACGCGCAGTATCGTGATAACCATCACCGCAATCGCGGCGGCAGTATCGTCGGACAGATTTTCGGCATCGGCAACAACCGCAGCCGGAACGCCGACCGGCGGCATCACCAGCGCGAAAATCGGCGCGTTCAGCGCAACAACGGCTATTACAACAATAATGGCTATTACAATAACAACGGTTATTATAACAATAATCGAAACAACGGCTATTACAACAATAGCCGCAACAACGGTTACAACAATAATAACCGCCGGGACCGTCATCACCGCCGAAATTATTAATCGGTGAAGGAAAAGCGGACAGTGTTTGCAGAATAACACGCTGTCCGCTTGCTTTATTATTCAAGCGTCGCGCAATGTCTGGATACTTTTAAAGAACCGGAAGGTAAAAATTTTAAGCCTATGCTGAATGTTTTATTTTACACCGTGTTTCCGGTGCTGGCGGTTGTTTTGGGCGGTATTATCGCCGCATTCCGCCCGCCGGGAGCGCGTCTGCGAAGCTCGGTGCAGCATTTCGCCGCCGGAATCGTTTTCGCCGCCGTCGCGCTCGAACTGCTGCCCGACATCATGCACGAGCGGTCACCAGTCGCGGCGGTCATCGGTTTCGTCATCGGCATCGGCTTGATGCTCGGCGTGAAAATGCTGACCGAAAAATCCAGCGAAAAGGCGAGCGCGGCGGAAGCGAATAGCACGACGGGAGAAGCCGAAAACGATGCGGGCGAAACCGAAAATGCCGCAACGGACGGAGCGGCGAAACTGCCGGCGAAAGCGCAGCCGACGAGCCTTCTAATCACGC
>SXVE01000568.1 GCA_005790265.1 Acidobacteriota bacterium
AAATCCGATTAACTTTCGCGATAAATACAATATTTTTGAGGTAGAATTATGTTTTTTTTCTCTATCCGAAAGCCTTTTTCTGCGCTTTCATTGTTTTTTGTCAGTCTCATCTTATTGGCAACCGCTAATGCTCAGGATAAAAAATGGCGTCCCGTTTCAAATGAAGAAATTCAAATGAAAACGCCCGTTATCGAAGCGGATGCCGATGCCGAAGCGCTTCTCTGGGAAGTTTACGTCGCCGACGAAGATACGGGCGGCTCGCTGCAAACGGTTCTCAATCACTATCTGCGAATTAAAATTTTCAACGAGCGCGGACGCGAAGCGTTCAGCAAAATAGATATTCCGTTCGGCAGAATTGCCGGCGTCGGAATGAACGTTAAAATCAAAGATATTGCCGCGCGCACGACGAAACCGGACGGCTCCAATGTCGAATTAAAAGAGACGGATATTTTCGAACGAGATTTAGTCAAAGGAGACGGCATCAAGCTCAAAGCCAAATCCTTTGCGATGCCCGGCATTGAACCGGGATCAATCATCGAATATCGCTGGAAAGAAATTCGCGGAAGCGTTAGTCTCTACCAGCGGCTGCAACTGGCTCGCGAAATTCCCGTTCATTTGGTCAGATATTATATTAAACCTGTCTCACATCCTGAATACGGAATGAACGGTCAGCCATTCAACGCGAAAAATACCCCGTTTGTCAAAGAAAAAACCGGCTTTTATATAACGACCGCCAGCAATATTCCCGCTTTCAAAGATGAGCCGCGAATGCCGCCGGAATACTCGACGCGTCCGTGGATGCTTTTGTATTACACGAAAGAGAAAAGAGATGAGCCGGAAAAATACTGGAAAGATTACGGCAAAAAGCAGTATGAAGAACATAAAGCGCTGATGAAAGTTACTGACGAAGTAAAACAAGCGTCCGCCGAAGCAGTCGGCAGCGAAACCGATCCGGACAAAAAGGTCGAGAAAATTTTCAATTACGTGCGAGCTAAAATTAAAAACGTCTATGACGACAGCTTAAATCTTTCTGCCGAAGATTTGAAAAAAATAAGGAACAACAAAAACCCGTCCGACACGCTCAAACGCGGGCAGGGAGACGGACATGATATTAATATGCTGTTCGGAGCAATGACGACTGCCGCCGGATTTGAGAGCCGCGTTGCCAATCTTCCGCGCCGCTCGGACATTTTCTTTCCGAAATGGTTTACCGACGAATATTTTATGCAGACTGAGAATATTGCAGTCAAAGTCGGCGACGCGTGGAAATTTTATGATCCGCTGAGTCTTTATGTTCCATTTGGAATGCTACGCTGGGAAGAAGAAGGACAGCCCGCTTTAGTTTCCGACCCGAAAGAGCCGATCTGGACGACAACGCAAATGTCGCCGGCGACCAAATCAATGGAACGGCGCACGGGGAAATTCAAACTGCTCGATGACGGCACACTTCAAGGCGAAGCGCGAATTGAATTTACCGGACACATTGCAGCATATCTGAAAGAATATAATGATGACGACACGCCGCAGCAACGCGAAGAAAGTGTCAAAAATATGGTCAGATACAATCTGCTCGGCACGGCTGAAGTTTCGGATATTTCAATCGAAAACACCAACGATCCGGACAAGCCGTTTACTTATATTTTCAAAGTAAAAATTCCGGGCTACGCCTCGCGCACGGGTAAACGCATATTTTTGCAACCCGGCGTTTTTGAAAGAAGCGCCAAACCGCAATTTGAAACTTCTACGCGGCGCAACGATATTTATTTTGAATATCCTTATGCTGAACACGACGAAGTAACAATCGAGCTGCCAACGGGATTCGAACTGGAAAATCCGGACGCGCCAGGAGTAATTAAAGATAACAGCGGCATCGGCGTTCTCGATATCAAAATGTTTATTTCCAAAGACAACAGATCGTTTACTTACAAACGGGATTTTTCCTTCGGCAACGGCGGGAATTTAATGTTTCAAAATAAATTTTATCCGGCGTTAAAACAATTGTTTGAAGCGTTTAACAAAGGAAATCAGCATGCCGTAACACTCAAACAGGTTGCAACAACAGCAACCGTTAAATAGATTTTCAGGAGTTTTATGAAATTAAAAACCGGTTTTTCACAAACGCTGCTCACAATTTTTGCTTTAGCAGTATTTGCCGCTAATATTTCAGCGGTTGACAAAGAAAACGTTCCGAGCTGGCTACAGCAATCGGCAAAAGCCGTTTCGCCAACTTATGAAAAAGACGTTCCCGCCGTTGTTTTGCACAATGAGCAGACAGTTAACGTCAACCCGGACGGAGTAATGACCGTCACGACGTTTCACGCGGTAAGGCTTTTGACGCGCGGCGGAAAAAATTACGCTGATGCCTATGCGCCGTATTTGCAGAGTTCGAGTAAAGTCCGCGAAATCAAAGCGTGGCTCCTGCGCGCCGACGGAACATTTAAGTTTTACGGCAAAGATGAAACTCTCGACCAAGTGAGCGATCCGGACGACATTTACGACGAATACCGCGTCAAAACGATTGACGGCTCAAAAGATGCCGATGTCGGTATGGTTTTCGGATTTACGACGGTGATCGAAGAACGACCGCTTTTCACGCAGGATCGCTGGGAATTTCAGCGTCGGCTGCCGACATTGCTGTCGCGCTATTCGCTCAATTTGCCGTCGGGTTGGCAAGCAACGAGCGTCGCTTTTAATCGAGCGGAAATCAAACCGACGATCAGCGGCAGCAATTACGTTTGGGAAATGCGCGATATGCAGCCGATTCCGCCCGAACCGGACGGTCCTTCAGTTAATAATCTCGCGCCGCGCATCGTCGTTAATTATTTTCCGACGAGCGCTAACGCGCATGTTTATGATACGTGGCAGGATGTTTCTAAATGGTATACGGAACTGAGTCAATCGAGTTTGACACTCGACGACACAATTGCCGGTAAAGCTCAGGATTTGACGGCGAATTCTAAAACTGAACTGGAAAAGATTCGCGCGATTGCCGAATACGTTCAATCGCTGCGCTATATTTCTCTGCAAATTGACGTGGCGCGCGGCGGCGGTCATCGTCCGCGTCCGGCGAATCTTGTTTTGCAGCGCGGTTTTGGCGATTGTAAAGACAAAGCGAACTTAATGCGCGCGATGCTGAAAGCGTTGAAAATCGAATCGTATCTGGTTTTGATTTACTCAGGTGATCCGACTTTCGTGCGTGCTGAATGGGCATCGCCGAGACAATTTAATCACTGCATTATCGCCGTCAAAGTCAGCGCTGAAACTAATGCGCCAACCGTAATGACGCACGAAAAACTCGGGCGAATAATGATTTTTGACGCCACCGATTCATACACGCAGCTCGGCGATCTGCCCGACCACGAACAAGGCAGTTTCGCCCTGGTTGCCGCCGGTGCTGACGGCGACCTCGTGAAAATGCCCACGCTGTCGCCCGATTCTAACAAACAGGAAAGATATGCGGAAGTTAATCTTTTGAACGACGGCGCTATCGAAGGAAAAATTCGCCAGCAATCGTTCGGGCAGTCAGCTTCATTTGAACGCGGAAAACTGCGCGAGCTTTCCGCTGCTGATTACTCGGTCAGTCTCGAACGCTGGCTGACAAGCCGTATTAAAGGCGGAAAAGTTACCAAAGCCGTGCCGAGCGATCAAAAGCTCGACGGAAAATTTGATTTAAATATTGAATTTTCCGCTCCGAATTATGCGCAATTAATGCAGGGTAAACTGATGGTTTTTAACCCGGCGATGGTCGGACGATTGGATCAGTTTTCGCCGGTTGAAGGAAAACGCCAAACGCCGATTATGATAGATTCGAGTTCTTACAGCGAAACGATCAAAGTTAAATTGCCCGAAGGATTTGTGATTGACGAAATTCCCGAATCAAGTCAGATTGAAGCTCCGTTCGGCAAATACAATGCACGGTACGAAACGGTTGATGGATTTCTCTTATTAAAACGCTCGCTCGTTCTTAACCGAATGACGGTTCCGGCGGCTAGATACGAAGATGTGCGAAACTTTTTTGGAGTAGTGCGCGCCGCCGAACAATCGCCGGTGGTGCTTTTGAAAAAATAATAATTCGACTGACAATTCAAAAAGAAAAGAAGCGGCTGAAATTGCCGCTTCTTTTGATTGATAACCGATTATTTGGCGGAAACGGTTTGGAAAAGTTTCATCAAGGCTTTTTCTTCGATGTCGAGTTCGTTTTGAATGCGATTGATGCGGCGCTGTTTGCGCGGAATAAATTCGGCGAGAGTAACGCCGGATTCGTAGGATT
>SXVE01000569.1 GCA_005790265.1 Acidobacteriota bacterium
GCAAATGTTGTTAATAACAATCTTGGCAATGGAACACTACTTTTTACGGTTTTGCCAAACGGAAACGTTGGTGCTGGTTTAACCAATCCATCGGAAAGATTTGAAGCTAATGGCAATATCAGAATTAGCGGTGCCGGTAACAAACTTATTTTCTCCGATGGAACTTTTATGACGACGGCTCCGACTGGTCCGGGCGGAACAATGACCGGGACAGGCATCGTAAGCGCGATCAATGATGCCGCAACCGTCGGCGTAATCGGCGAAAATCGTTTGTCCTTCAATATCGCCCGCTTAAATGGCGCAAACAATTGGACGGGCGCGAACGTTTTTAGCGGCGGACTGTCAGTCAATAACAGCTTGATTACAAATGTTGGAAACCCGGTCAACGCTGGCGACGCGACGAACAAAGCATATACGGACGCAAATTTCGTCAAATTTGTTCCCGGCGCGGAACAGCTTTCGGTCGGCGATGCTAATGGAACCGCTCCGATGATAAATTTGCGCGGCGGCTCGACGTGCTGTTCCGGTCCGGGCGGACATACCCCTGCTTTCTTCAAAGTGTTTCAAAACGGCAGCTTCGTCGCCACCGGAAACTTGGGAATCGGCACCTCGCCGATGGAAGGAAAAGGTTACCGAACTTCGTGGCACACATACAAAGGCGCGTTTCGTTCCGGTTACGCCGATAACGAATGGGACGACGCGAACGTCGGATTTTTCTCGTGGGCGGGCGGCAGCAATTCAACAGCGAGCGGACTTTACGCTCTTGCTTTCGGCGACACGAACTCCGCCGAAAGCACATCGAGCATCGTTTTCGGCAGCGGCAATCAGGTCAAAGGTGCGGCTGGATTCTCAGCCGGTGCGGGCAACCGCGTTTGCGATACATACGGCGTCGCGCTCGGCAATAACGCGAAATCCGGCGGTCCGTATATCAACGGAAAATGCGACCCGGAAACTTTTAACATCAGAGGTTTAGCTGCCGTTGCCATCGGGTATAATGTTACAGCTGATCAGGATCATTCATTCGCAATGGGCAAGTTTGCCTCTAACAATGGCTTTCAGGGCACATTTATCTGGAGCGATGGCTCGGCGCAAGCGACCGCCGACACTTTCAGAAATACGGCTAATAATGAATTTGCGGCGCGCGCGACGGGCGGTTTTCGTTTTCGCACGAATCTCGGCGGCACGACCGGCTGTAATCTTCCTGCCGGTTCCGGCGTTTTTAACTGCACTTCGAGCCGTTTGACGAAAGAAAACTTTTTGGATATTGAAGGCTCGGACGTTCTCGCCAAATTGCGTAAAATTCCGGTTTCTTCGTGGAACTACATTTCAGAAGGTCGTCAGGTCCGTCATCTCGGACCGATGGCGGAAGATTTCTTCGAGCAATTCGGACTCGGCACAGGCAATACTTCAATCGGCGTACAGGATTTGGCAGGAGTGAGCATCGCGGCAGTCAAAGAACTCGACGCTCAATTGCAGAAAAAAAACGCGGAGATTGAAAAGCTGAAAACGGAAATCAACGCATTGAAAGCGAAAGAAACACAAATGGAAAAACGCTTGCAGGCGATTGAAAAAGCTATAAACGAACAAAAATAAATTCGGTTTCCCCAACACAAAAAGCAGCGGCAACCAGATTGCCGCTGCTTTTTATTATTAAAATCGGGATTTTAATTTTTACAAAGAAACGGCTGATGTGCTCTCCCCTTCACATCAGCCGTTTCTAGTTGGTCGCGGAATTTCTCTCGCCAACGACCAAAGTCAATCTGTTCTTAAAATCAAATTTTCAAACTTATCAGTAATCGCGCACCGGCAAAATTACTTCTTTTTTTAGTTCGATTTCAAATTCCTCGTCGGATTTGATTCGAGCTTCTTTGCCTTTTCGCAAAAGCGCGATTCCGGTTCCGGCTCCTGCGCCGATTCCGGCACCGATTGCCGCTCCGCTTCCGGTTTTGGAAAACGCGCCGAAAACTGCACCGAGCGCCGTTGTGCCGATAATCGTTATCGCGTTGCTTTTCGCGTTGCTTCCGGTTTTTAACTCATTGACCAGAACGCCGTCAATCTCGCGTTTGTTGCCGTCAGCAAAACGGAGACTTTCAAATTTGAGTTCCATTCTGCCGCTCTGACCGGCGGCGGCGCGCTCGATTTTCGTAATTCGTCCTTCGATCACGGTTCCGGGCAGTAAAACAGCCGCTTCGCGCGCTAAAACCGGTTTGACGATTGTCGCGGTAAAAGTGTCGTTAACGCTCGATACTTTTGAATTTATCTCATTATCCATTCGCAGGGCGATTTTGGTGCCCGGCTGAAGTTGATAAATCGAATTCTGCGCTTGATTCGACGAAAAGCCTGCAAAGATCAAAATAATTAAAGCGAAGACTTTGGTCTTTGTTTGCCAAAAGTTCATATTCGACCTCCATCTTCGCGGATTTCAAACGACATCCGCGAATGTATTTGGCAACGCCCGTGCCAGTAAAAAGTAAAATTCCGAAAAGTGTTGCAAACACAACGATTTCTCGAATTTTACACGCACAGATCAAAAATTGTCTATTCGCGCGACTAACAATATCGGTTACGTTGTGCACGAAATGGTGAGAGTCTAGGTTCTTGAATTCAGCATTTAGAATTCGCGATGAGAATTAAACAGAAAGAGGTTCAAGACCGTAATCTTGAACCTCTTTCTGTTTAACCTTAAATCTTGAAATCTTACTGCAAAATCGGATGTCCGCCGCCCTGACTGTGGTCGGCGGTGCGATTATAAAGACGGCGATTATTGTGGTAAAGCACGAGATGTTCGCCTTCATAGCGGACGACTTCGGAAACGCGCTCGAAATTTCTCGTGTGTTCGGCGATCACAAACGAATTCGGATTGTAGCCGATCACCATTCCCGCCGCGTAGATGTAACCGCCCTGATCGTAAACGCTGTTTTCATACTGCGCGGCTCCGACGGCGATGTCCGGCGAATATTCGCGCGCACTGTTCTGCGTGCGGTCGGCGCGGGCGATGAAAATCGTATAATCCGAAAAATTCAAACGATTTTGCAGATTATTTTTGCGCGCGACGGCGAATAAATCCTGCAATCCGCTGTCAATCGCATTGAGCATTTTCTGGCTCGGACGATTGACGGCGTAAACGCGCGCGCCTTTCGGCGTCGTCGTCGCAACGGTGAAACGGTCGCCGGTTACTTTTTGAGCTTCACCGAGAACCGCGCGATTTTGTCCGGCGGCGGTTTGCGAAAAACCGATTGCCCAAACCATCGTCAATAAAATAAAATTTCTGATCATATTCATCATTAAAACCTCGTTGGGTGGAAAAGCAACCGTTATGCCAAAAACAAAAAAAGCTCCGATTATAAACCGAAGCTGAAGCTTTAGAAATGGAGAATACTTGCTTCCCGCGATGATTGCCGCGATGATTTTCGGAAATTGAATGGCGGCAATTGCGAAGCATCAATGCGTATCGTAAGCGGCAAGCGGAATATCGGAAATCATTTCCAAACCGGCTAAAGAAATCGCCGCTCTGCCGGTTTTTTGCGCGTAAAAAACGCCTTCGGTGTAGCGCCGGACGGCGATGTCGCCGGCGCC
>SXVE01000570.1 GCA_005790265.1 Acidobacteriota bacterium
GATCGAGTAATCGGCGTGCGAACGGGCGACAAGGGAATTAACAAAGAAGGCGAAGCGAAAGGAAATTTCGAGCCGGGCGTTGATCTGCTCGCAAAAGTGACGGTTTTGGGCGAAGGTTCGCGCGGTTCCCTGGCGAAGCAGTTAACGCAGCGGCTCGGTCTCAACGCAGACAAAGAACCGCAGGTTTTTAGTTTGGGAATCAAAGAATTGTGGGAAGTTCCGGCTGGAAATTTCGACGAAGGACGCGTCGTTCACACGCTCGGGTTTCCGTCTGACACGAAAACTTACGGCGGCGGTTGGATTTACGGAATGAAAGACAACATCGTCAGCATCGGTTACGTCACCGGGCTTGATTATCTCGATCCGCTGATTGATCCGCACGCCGAATTTCAAAAATTCAAGACGCATCCGGAAATCGCGAAAATTCTGGCGGGCGGCAAAATGCTCAAATACGGCGCGAAAACCATTAACGCAGGCGGCTGGCATACAATGCCGCAGCTTTATGCGGACGGCGTTTTGATCGTCGGCGACAGCGCTTCGTTTTTGAACGGACAGCGCATCAAAGGAATTCACACGGCGATTAAATCGGGAATGCTCGCGGCGGAAACGATTCTTTTCGCGTTCGAGCACGAAGATTTCACGTCGAAATCATTAAGCCGCATCGAAGAAAAAGTAACGGGAAGCTGGCTCTATGACGAGCTTTACGCCGTGCGCAATTTTCACGGCGCGTTTCAATCGGGACGCTGGTCGGCGCTCGTTAACACCGGCTTGCAGTTTGCGACCGGCGGTTATTCGTGGGGATTTATGCCGATGCAGTATCACGTTGCCGGACACGAGCGAATGGAACAGCTCGAAGAATACAAATATCAAGGCGACAGCGCAGCGCAACGTTACCCGGATTTGAAATTCGACAAACAACTGACGTTCGATAAAGTAACCGACGTTTATCACGCCGGAGTTGCGCACGACGAAGATCAGCCGTCGCATCTGCACGTGCTCGACACGGAAATCTGCGCGACGCGCTGCGCCGAAGAATACGGCAATCCGTGTCAGCGATTTTGTCCGGCGGCGGTTTACGAAATGGAAATGAACGCAAAAACCGAACGCCGCGAACTGAAAGTCAATTTCTCCAACTGCGTTCACTGCAAAACGTGCGATATTATGGATCCGTATCAAATTATCAATTGGGTAACGCCCGAAGGCGGCGGCGGTCCGAATTATAAGGGAATGTGAGCCTTGATTTGAGTTTCGCCGGAAAAAATTGTTACTGGCAGGGAATTTGCTTTTATTTTAATTTAATGTGCGATTCGCCTTAAAGCGATACACAAATTAAAGAAAAAAAGGGAGATTAATTTTATGTCAATACCGAACAACGACGAAGCGGAAGGAAAATGGGAACAGGTGAAAGGTACGGTCAAAGAAAAGGTCGGCGAAGCGACCGGTGATCGCAGCCTGGAAGCCGAAGGCGAATTGCAGAATGCGGAAGGCGAATCGCAGGAAACCTGGGGCAAATTCAAGCGCGGCGTTTCCGACACGATAGATTCGGTGGGCGACGCGATTAAAAATACCGCAAATAATATTAATCGGTAATTCGTCAATTTAAAGTAAAAAAGAAAGCCGTTTTATTAAAGCGGCTTTCTTTCGTTTTATACTGTTGTTATGAAACTTGCGGCAAGCTCGCATCGGCGGCTCGAACTTTTTTTTCGCGAATATTTGCAAGCGGATGATTTCACGTTGCCGCCGATTTATTTCCATTTCGGCAAAGTTACGCGCGCGGCAACTTATTTGATAAAAGTAAACGGAATCACATTCGGCAGGAGAATATTTATTTTGCCCGAACTGATTTCATTAAACAAAAATCAGCAAAAACGAATTCCCGAAGACTTGGCGGCGCACGAAATTATGCACGTCATTCAATATCAGCGCGAAGGTTTCTTCAAGTTTCTTTATATTTACCTGCGCGATTATTGGAAAAATTTAAAACGCCGCGAAAAATGGGATTTTAATTCGCGGCGTTTAGCTTACCTGGAAATTCCTTTTGAAATCGAAGCGCGAGAAGCCGCGCAAAAATTTGTGGAGTGGAAGGAAAATCTCGAGTTCTAAATATTTCGGTTTAATTTTTTTGCTAAAGAAAGTTTAATTTTCAAAAACGTCAAAATCCACTTTATTGTTTTTAAGTTCGCGCATTGCCACGCGCGTCGGTTTTTGTTTTCGCAAATCCGCGTCAACGCGCGGTGTCGCGCCGCGCTGCAACTGTTTGCTGCGCTGCGCGGCGAGAATAATCATCCGGTATTTTGAATCAATTTCCGGAATTTCTTTTTTATTATCCGCCGCTTCGATTGCGTTTTCCTGTTCGTTAAAATCGGTTTGTTCAGCCATTTTTTTTGTTGCTCTCCAAGTTAAGTGATTTTCGAGTTATCGAAACTATTTAGAATATAGCTAATCGCATCCGTTTGTCTAACACGTTTCAACCTTTCGGCGAGAATGATGCTTTTCAGATCGTCGGTTGCGCGCGCGACTTCATCGTTAATAACCACGTAATCAAAGCGTTCAAACTCGCGCACTTCGCTGACTGAATTGCGCAGGCGAAGCGCTAAATTTTCGTGCGTTTCAGTGGCGCGCCGGGTCAAACGCTGGCGCAAAACTTCAAATGACGGCGGCATAATAAAAATTCCGACCGATTCCGGCATTTTGCGGCGGATGCTTTCCGCGCCCTGCACATCAATTTCAAGAATAATATCGTTGCCTTTCGCCAATTCTTTCTGCACTTGATTGATCGAAGTTCCGTATAAATTGCCGTGCACTTCGGCGTATTCGATAAACTCGTTTTTTTCGATCAGCGCGGAAAATTCGGCGCGTGAAACGAAAAAATAATCGCGTCCATTGTCTTCGCCCGCGCGCATCTGCCGCGTTGTAAACGAAACGGAATAACCGATATTCGAGGCGATTTTGAGAACTTCTTTGATCAAAGTTCCTTTGCCGCCGCCGGACGGCGAACTGATAATAATTAAATTGCCTTTCATCTCTTTAAAAGTTGGCAGAAAGTTTCAGATAGTTAACGGAAAGTTCCGGATAGTTTGTAGAGAATTGGTTTTTAACTTTCTGGAACTTCCTGCAACTCTGCAACTATCTGCCAACTTGCCGAAACTTTTTACTCGACATTTTGAATTTGCTCGCGAATTTTTTCGATTTCCGATTTGATCGCCAGCGCGTTTTCTTTAACGGTTAAATTGTTGGTTTTTGAAGCGATTGTGTTCGCTTCGCGATTTAATTCCTGAGTCAAAAAATCGAGTTTTTTGCCGACATCGGTTTTATCCTGCAAAATCGCGCGAAATTGTTCGATGTGACTTTTTAAGCGCTGAATTTCTTCGGCAATATCGCTGCGGTCAGCTAAAAACGCGACTTCCTGCGCGAGCCGCGCCTGGTCAATTTCGATTTGCGATTCGGATTTCGCCAGAAAATCGCTGATTCTTTTGGTCAAACGCTGGCGATATTCGTCGGCGACTTTGTCCGATTCGCTTTGTATCGCGGGAATCCGATTTTCGATTTCAGTCAAGAGATTTTCCAACTCGGTTTTCAAAATTTCGCCTTCGATTTCGCGCATTTTTTCGAGTTCGTCGAGTGCGATGTTGAGCGCGCGTTCC
>SXVE01000571.1 GCA_005790265.1 Acidobacteriota bacterium
AACTCGAAAGCTGGGAAAAAGGCTGTAATTTGATTTTTCAACCGGAAAAATCAAATTACAGCGGTTATGAAAACGAGGAAATCGCCGCCGCGCTCAATCTGGAAACAGCAGTTTTGCAGCAGCTTTTAAGCAGCGGAAAACCGCTTCCGCTCACGCGCTGCGAATCACGCCAAGAAGCGGAAATCATCGGCGAAAAATTAAAGAAATATAGTTTGTCCGCTTCGCTGGTAGACGACGAATCGCTCGCCGACGAAAAACCGCCGATTCGCCTGCGCGGTCTCGAATTCGATGATGAAAATATTTTTCTGATACTTTTTAACACGGGCGAAGTAGTGAAAATTCCGCGCGAAGATTTAATTTTAATCGTTAGCGGCGCGGTTTACGAACGAAAAACAGAATCAATCGAAAAGCGCAAAAAAGGCGAAAATAAAATTCTCGACGCGTCGGAAATCGCGTCTGACGAATTGTTAATTGACGTTTACAGCCGCGAAGATTCGCTCGGTTACCGTATTTTCGCGAAAGGCTTTGATTTTTCGTGTCTCGAAGCGGAAAAAGGAATGCTGGCTGCGGAAAATATGCGGCGGCTCGCCGAAAAACTGCGCGAACGCGCCACGCGCGCGAAATTTGTTGACGATTACACGGCGATCAGAGAAATTTTAAACGACGTGTGGGAAGTGGAAAAAAGAAAAGATTCGCAGGGTTTAAAGCGTCACGGTTTCGGTAAATTTGACATCGCCAACGTCGAGACGAGCAATAATCTGCGGCAATTTACCAAATATTCGCGCCTTCAGCGGCAGATTTTATGAAGCAATTTAAGGGACGCAAAACGAGATCCGAGCAATCGGGAAAAAGCGACAATCCGCGAAACTCGCGCAATGCGGATTTCGGGCGCCGAGAGAATTCCGAACAAAAAGATAATTTCAAACGAAGCGAAAATTTCCGCCGCAACGTAAACGAGAACTTTAAAAGAAACGGCGAAAGTTTCAGCGGAAACAACGAAAAATACGATGTGCGCCCGCGAAATTCATCGTCAATCGCAGTTTCTTCGTCGGTCATTTACGGAGTTTTGCCGGTGCTCGAAGCTCTGCGAGCGGACGCGCGGCGCATCGAAAAAATCTTCGTCGCCGACGGCGCGCGCGAAAAACGCTTAACGGAAATTTACGAACTGGCACGCGAAAACGGCGTTTTAATTAATAAATCAACGCGCGAAAATCTCGCCCGAATGGTCGCGCCGGACGCCAATCACCAAGGCGTCATCGCGATCAAAGCGGCGGCTAATTATGTGACGGCGGACGATATTTTCGGCGCGATTGAAGAAAAAGCGCTGCTCGTCGCGCTCGACGGCGTGGAAGATCCGCGCAATCTGGGCGCGGTTTTGCGAGTCGTCGAAGGCGCGGGCGCGAACGGCGTTTTTATTCCCGAACGCCGCGCGGTCGGTTTGACGGAAACGGTTGCCAAATCTTCTGCCGGAGCAATCGAATACGTGAAAGTCGCGAAAGTGACGAACATCAATCGTTTGATCGAAGAATTAAAAGAACGTAATATCTGGACAATTGGCACGAGCGCCGACGCCGAAATGGATTATACGGAATGGGATTGGACGCAGCCGTCGGCGCTGATTTTGGGCGGCGAAGGAAAAGGTCTGCATCGTTTGACGGCGGAAAAATGCGACGCGCTCGTGAAAATTCCGATGCTCGGGCGCATCGAATCGTTGAACATTTCGGTCGCCTGCGGCGTCATACTTTATGAAGCGGTTCGTCAGCGAGCGCAAAAATCGAAAACCGCCGCTCACGCATCGCCGTCTGACGGTAATTCCGAATTGTGAGCGCGGAATAAATTTAATAATTATGTTTTGTCCAAAATGCGGAACGCAAAATCCTGAAACGGGAAAATACTGCCGAAACTGCGGCACGGATTTGGGAAATATTTCCAAAGCGCTATCCGGCAAAAAAAAGAAAAATTCGTTCGGAATGATCGAGCCGACGGATTCGCCGGACTCAAAAAATCGTCGCAAAAACGAATCGGTCAACTGGGAAACAGCCGTCAGTAAGATTTTCACCGGACTGGCTTTTTTGATTGTCGCCGCAATTCTCGGCGTAACAGGCGTTGCGGGCGCGAGAGTTTGGTGGTTTTGGATGCTGATTCCGGCGTTCGGCGCGCTCGGCAGCGGTTTCGCGCAGTATATTCAACTCAAAAAGATGGAAAAACGCGAATTAAATCTCGCCGCGCCGCATCAACAACCGGCGTTTCCGACCGCGCCGCAAAATTCAGCTTTGCCGCCAACGCAAACCGAATACGTCGCGCCGGATTCGCGCTACAAAACCGGCGATCTCGTGCCGCCGAGCGTGACCGAACACACGACGCGCCATCTGCAAATGAATTCTGAAGGCGAAACGATCAGTTTGCCGAAACAAAAATAAACGCCGTCGGTTTTTTCGGTGCGAAACACGGTTAAAATCAACCGCAATCACAAAAAGCCGTCTCAAAAATCGCAATTTACCGCCGAGACGCGAAGA
>SXVE01000073.1 GCA_005790265.1 Acidobacteriota bacterium
CGCCCGCGTTCAGCGAAAAATGACTCGCGACGTGAACAATCGGCGTTCTGCCGAGATATTTTTGAAAATTTTGCAGCGTAAATTCTTCATCAAGTAAATTTACTCCGCTGATGACGCTCGTTCTGTCTTTGGTTAGTGCGGCGCAAAAGTCTTTTTTCTGCGGATCGGCGACGACGCTGCATAATTCTTCGGGAACTGCCGCCAGCGCGTCGAAAGTTTTCGTTGTGCCGTCCGCCGTTTGCACAATCGCTTGTTTGGAAACGCCGACGCCGAGCGCCTGCCATTTCGTTCGGTCAAACGATTTGCCGCTCAATTTATTACGACTCGCTAAAGTTAAAACCGCGTTCGTGTATTTTTCAACCAGATATTGTTTTCCGTCCCACAACGCGGCGATTGGCGCGTAACGAAGCGTGCCGTCCAAACTCCAGACAATCGTGTCGGCTTTAATATTTTCCAAATCTTTCTGCAGCGCGGCGGGGAAAAGTTTATCGTGCAGTTTTTTGCCTAAAAGTCGCGGATCAACCACCGGATTTTTTACTGCTTCGCGAAAATCGAAAATCAGTTTGTTTAATTCCGCCGCGGCGATGTCAACCGTGTGCGCTCGCTGCGCATCAGCGGTCGTCACAATTAGAATTAGTTTTTCATCGCTGACAATCGTTGAAATGATTGCCGTTCGCGGCTCGCCGAGCTGTTTCAAAATTCCCTGCGTATCCGATTCGATTTGCGCGACGCGCACGTCTTTTTGTCCGAATTTGAGCTTTAAATCTTCGAGAAACTTATTAAAAACCGCCGTTGCATCGTCGAGCTTTTTCTTCAAACGGTCATAATTCGCCTGCTCTTCCGGCGAAAGCGTCTGGTCGAGCGGCAAAGCGATTCTTTTCGCTTCCAGTTCGCCGAATTCTCTGCCGATTCGCGTTGTTTCATCCGCCAGTTTTTCGTAGTTGAAGAACGCTTCGTTTTCAGCGGGCGAAAGCGAAATTCTCGCTTTCAGTTCGTTTGCCGCTTTATCGTCGCGGCGGACAAATTCAAAATATTCATCTTCTTTGAGCATCGCCAAAACTTGTTCGGCTTCGGCGACGCGACCGGCGGCGATCAAAATTTCGGCGAGCTGCCGGTAAACTTCCGCGATTGAAACGAGATAAGTTTTTTGCGAATCCTGATCGAAATTTTTGATATTGGCGCGCAGACTCTGATAAACATTGACCGATTGTTTGCCGAAAAATATCGCGTAATCGGCATTTTTCTGCGTGTTCCGCAAAAGCATCAAATTTGATAAAGTGCCGCCTTCCATTGATTTATCACCGATTGTCCGAGCAATCGTTAGTGCCTGCGTGTAAAAAATCGCCGCTTTTTCCGTCTCGCCGAGCATTTCGTGCGCGCTGCCTGCATTATTTAAGAGTTTCGCTTCGATTTCGCGAAAACTGCTTTGCGCCGCTGGCGGCAGCGCTTTGTTAAAAAATTTAAGCGCGTTTTGCGGTTCGCGAATTTCGAGAAAAATTTTGCCGATGTTGTTCAGCGCCGTAATCGCGAGTCTGACATCGAGCGTCATCTCGGTAATTTTGATTACCTGCAAAAAATTTTCGATTGCTTTATCTTCCTGTCCGGTCGAATCGTAAACGCTGCCGATGTTGAGAATTAAAGTCGCTTCGAGGCGTTTGTTTTGCGAATCGCGCGCAATTTTGAGCGCCTGATTGAAATATTCGAGCGCTTTCGGTTTGTTGTTGAGCGAATCGTCAGTCAAACCGAGATTGGTTAAAATCGAGGCGTGCGTTTCGCTGTCGCCGCTCTTAATAATTATCGGCAGAGCGCGCTGGTAATAAATAATCGCGTTTTGTTTGTCGCCGCGACTGTCATAAACCATTCCGATGTTGTTCAGCAGAACACCTTCGATGCCTTGGTCAGACGCTTTCGGCAAAAGAGCGAGCGCGTTTTGATAATTGTCGAACGCTTCCTGTTTTTCGCCAGACGAAAATTGAGCGATGCCCGCATTGTTGAGAATTTTTATCTGAAGTTCAAAATCATCCAAATTTTTCGCGATTATCAAAGCCGTTTCATACATTTGCAGCGCCGAACGGCGGTCGCCGAGATGATTTTGAATTTCGCCGAGATTGTTGAGCGCGTAAGCGTGCGCCGAGTGATTTTGCGTCTCTTCAGCGAGCCGCACCGCGCGCTGATAAAACTGTGATGCTTTTGAAATTTCGCCAAAACTTCGGTAGATAAATCCGAGATTATTAATGACCAGCGACAGTAAAGCAGCATTTTCTTTTAATTCTTCGGTGATCGCCAGAGCTTGTTCGACATTGATTTTTGCTTCGTTCAAACGTCCGTTGTTGAGCAGTAAAACGCCGATATTAATGAGGGCGTAAGCCTCGCTTTCGCGATTTTTTACTTCGCGAAAAAGCGCGAGCGCCTGCACGTAAATTTTCATCGCCGACGCATCATCGCCGGAATTCTCAACGGCGCGTCCAAGCAAAAACAGCGCATCGGCTTGCGCTTTTTTGTCGCCCGCCTGCCGAAAAAGTTCAGCCGCTTTCTGAAACTTTGGCTGCGCCGCCAAAAATGATGTTTTCGTCCCCAAATCGAACAGTTTATCCGCCGCATCATATTCTCTTTTTGCCGCCGCCCGCAATTTTTTCTGCGCTGCAGTTTGCTTTGTCTGACCGCTGACAAATGCTGCATCGAATACTGA
>SXVE01000074.1 GCA_005790265.1 Acidobacteriota bacterium
ATCAGCCAAACAGCAGGCGAAAAGCTCGGAAGACATTTCGAGCGCGATGGAAAATATTTCAAAAGTCACGCAGCTCGTCCAGACCGGAACGAAACAGGCGGCTGATTCGGTGAAAAAACTCGTCGAACTTTCCGCCGAACTGCGCGGCTCGGTCGCGCCTTTCAAATTGCCGGATGATCGCGCGCTTCAGCGTCCGCTGGCGGCGCCGGAAACGAGTTTGTTTTTGAATTAAAGCGGCGCGTTTTTAGATAAAATCACCGGTACAAATCCATTTTTATTTTTCCGCGATTCGTCGTCCGAATCGTAATTTTAGCGCCCGCAAAAACCAATCAACAAAATCGTGAACTCTCAAATTCTGCAAAAATTTATCAAGGAAACGGAAAATCGCTTGCAGCTGATGCGCGGCAGCGTTTTGCTCAGTGTTCAGGACGGCGCGGCGGGCGGCGCGATGGAAATCTGCCGGCGAGAAATCAACACGATTCAGGAAGCGGCGGCGCAAATCGGTTTGACCGGCATTCAAAATATCGCCGCGCGGCTCGAAACCGAAACGCGCGTCATCACTGAAAAAGCGCAGCCGTTTACTGACGCTGACGGGCGCAAACTGCTTGACGGAATGGCGCAAATCGAGGCGCTGCTGCTCAAAGAACATTTGCAAGCCGACGATTTTCTGCTCGATTTCGACGCGTTTATCGAAGAATCTTTTACCAATCTGCAAATCAACGAAACCCCGCCGCTGCTTGAAACATCGCTGATCGCGCAATCGCCAGATAATTCATCAGTGGCGGTCGCTGCTGAGTCGAAACACGAATTTGATGATCTTGATTTGTTCGGCGCGCCTGATTTTGCAAGCGAATCTGCGGAAAATGATGCGTGGGAAACCGATGATTTTGAGATTGACGAAGAAATGCTCGAAATTTTCGCGCTCGAAGCCGAAGATTTGCTGCGCAACATCAACGTTAATCTCGAAGCGCTCGCCGAACAGCCCGCCAATCGCGAAGCGCTGATGGAAATTCGCCGCAACGCGCACACTTTTAAAGGTTCGGCGGGAATCGTCGGGCTGAAAAAGCCGTCCGATTTGGCGCATCGCGTCGAAGATTTGCTTGATTTTATGGCGGAAAACGACATCGCCGGAAACGAGCGGATTTTTTGTTTGCTGCTCGCTTCGACCGATTGTTTAAGCGCGCTGACGAGCGGCGAAAATTCGGCGCAGCTCGACAACAAAATTCAGCAGCTATATAAAAATTTCGATGAAATGCTCGCCGCGCTGTCCGCGCCGCCGGTTCTCGAAGTTCAGCAAATTGCCGAAGCCGCGCCGCCAACCGAAAACATTCCGAATTTTGAAATTGTGCCGCCCGCCGATTCCGAGCCAAAAGCGGCATCATTGAGCGGCAAATCAATCGTGCGCGTTTCGCTCGAACGGCTCGACGATTTAGTCAAAATCGTGCGCGATTTGGTCATCAGCCGCTCGGTTTTTGAACAGCGGCTCGGCGAACTCGACCGCCAAATCGAAGAACTGCATCACAGCACGCGCCGTTTACAGCGTTCGACGACCAAGCTCGAAACCGATTTTGAAGCCGACGTTTTGAACGCCCAGAGTTTTGAACGAAAAATGCAGAATCGGCGTTCGGTAGCCGAAGTTTTAACGCCAATCGCCGCCAACTCGCATTCGTTCGACACTCTGGAATTTGACCGCTACACGGATTTTCATCAAACGACGCGCGAGCTGGTCGAAACGACGAGCGACGCTTTCGCCATCAATTCGGCGCTCGACAATCTGCACGGCAATCTCGAAATGCTGTTCGACACGCAGCGCCGCTTGATCGAGGAAATGCAGGACAAACTTCTGCGCATCCGCATGGTCGGTTTCGGCACGCTCGCACCGCGTTTGAGCCGCACGGTGCGCGTTGCTTGCGAAGAACAAAACAAACAAGCCGACCTCGTCATCGAAGGCGACAATCTGGAAATTGACACGCAAATTCTCGATTCTTTAATCGAACCGCTGCTGCATTTGCTGCGCAATGCGGTCGCGCACGGCATCGAACCGCCGGATACGCGCCGTCTGCTCGGGAAACCGGAAAAAGGAAAAATATTTCTGCGCGCGGCGAATGAAGGAACACACGTCATTATCACGATTTCCGACGACGGACGCGGAATTTCCGCCGCCGGTTTAAAAGAAAAAGCCGTGCAGAATAATTTCCTCGCGCGCGAAAACTTGGCGCGGATGAGCGAAGAGGAAGTTTTTGAATTGATATTTTTGCCCGGTTTGACGACCGCCGAAAAACTCAGCCAAATTTCCGGGCGCGGCGTCGGAATGAACATTATCAAAACGGCGGTCGAACGACAGCAGGGCACGATTTCCGTCGCGAGCGAGCCGCAGAAAGGCACGACTTTTACGCTTCGTTTGCCGGTCGCGCTTGCCGTCACGCGCGCTTTGCTCGTCGAATCGGGCGAACAGATTTTTGCTTTTCCGCTCGGTTTGGTCAAACAAATCGTCGAAGTTTCCGGCGCGAATCTCGAAAAGGCGCAGCGCGAAAACGTTTTGCAAACCGGCGGCAGCATTTACGCCGTGTCGCATCTTAACGAACTTTTGAATTTTTCATCGCCCGCCGTTTCGCATAAAGAAACGGCGCGCATTCTGCTGCTCGATGTTTTGGAAAGCCCGCGCGCGCTGCTCGTTGACCGCATTATCAAGCCGGAAGAAATCGTCATTAAACCGCTCGGCTCGCCGCTCGTCAACGTTGCCGGACTGCTCGGCGCGACGATTCTCGGCGACGGCAAAATCGTTCCGGTGCTCGATTTGTTTTATTTTTTTAAGCATCACCAGCAAAAAACGAAAATAAACGGCGCGCCGCTCGATATTCCTGCGCCCGCTCAAAATCAAAAACCGCAAACCATCAGCGTGTTAATCGTTGACGACAGCCCGAGCGTGCGGCATTTGACTTCAAACATCATCAAAAATGCCGGTTTTCAAGCTATCATCGCCAAAGACGGACTCGAAGCGCTCGAAGTTTTGCAAACGGCGAAAGAATTGCCCGACGTTATTTTGACCGACGTGGAAATGCCGCGAATGGACGGCTACGAAATGCTCTCGTCGCTCAAGAAAAATCACGACTTGCAGAACATTCCGGTCGTGATGATCACGTCGAGAGCCAGCGAAAAGCATCGCCAAAAAGCTTTCGATCTCGGCGTTTCCGAGTATCTGACCAAGCCTTTCGACGATGCGAAATTAATAGGAATTATTCGCGCTCTGAGCAAACAATTTTGAGTTTTTCCGGAAATTCAATTGCTATTTTTTCGGCGGCTTGCTCGGACGAATTTCGATTTTGCTCGGCAGCGCGCGTTCGTTCATCGCCAGCAAATCGGCGACGACTTCGGCGATATCCTCGGGTTGCAGCCGCCACATTTGATCTTCGCTCGGCTCGCCGCCGCCGAAATACGTATTGACCGAACCGGGACAAATCGCCGTGACTTTGATGTTATGTTCGCGCACTTCCTGCATTAACGCTTCGGAAAAACCGTTTAAGCCGAATTTTGAAGCGTTGTAAGCCGCCATTTTCGGATGCGCGTTCTGTCCGGCGAGCGATGAGATGTTGATGATATAACCGCCGCCGCGTTTTTTTATTTCGGGAATCGCGTGATGACAAGCGTAAAAGACGCCGAACAAATTAGTTTGCAAAGTTTGCTCAAATTCGTCCGCCGACATTTCCTCGACCGTTTTGCCGATAATTCCGATTCCCGCGTTATTGACCAAAACGTCAATGCCGCCGAACACGCGCACCGCTTCGTCGAGCATCATTCTAACCTGCGCTTCGCTTCGCACGTCGCACACTTCGCCATCAACTTTGCCGAACGCGGAAAGTTTTTCGAGCGCCTGTTTCAGTTCAACTTTGTTGCGCGCGCAAACGAAAACTTTTGCGCCGGATTTCAATAAATTTTCCGCAATCGCATAACCGATTCCCTTTGTTCCGCCCGTAATCACGGCTGTTTTGTTCTCTAATTTCATTGTTCTCTATTCCTCTACAATTTTTGGAGCATCCTTGCTTTGCAGTTTGCGCCAAATCAGCACGACACTGCCATCTTTTTCTATGCGAATCACTTTAAAGACGACAATTATATCAGTTCGTTTATCGAACGACGCCGTTTTAATCTTCGACCGATAGGAAATTGAGCGCATTGCATAGACGTTATTTTCTTTTATCTTTTCCGCCTGTTTGTAAATATAATTTTCCGCTTCGATTCCTATCTTGATTTTTTCGGCTTGCTTTTCGGCTCCGGTAGAGGTTTCGGCGGGAACGAAAGCGGACAAAAATCTCACTCCCTGACTGTGTAGTGAAACATCCCGAATATCAATTTCACCGAGTGACACAATCAATCCTTGCGTGAGAAATCCCGTTGCGGCAAACCAATCTTTAACAAGCTGAATATTCGATAATTTCGATGGAAGATGCCGTTTGTGATTAAACGAGTAAAATTTTCCATATCCGGGAATTCCGCTTTTGCATCCGGCGCTCAATTCAATATCGCCAACCCCAAAACACGATACATTAAGAATTTTCGTAATTTCGGTGTCGGGCAACCGCAAAAAATCGGCATATTGTGATTTGTCCGTCTCGTGAGGCGCGATCAATTGCAAATCTTTTTTTGAAAGTCTGAAAACAGATAAATTAATCGGTTCGATTGCAGCATTTTTTATTCGATCAAAATCTTCAATTGTTTGTTGCCGGTCGCGATTTTCGCGACGAATCTGTTCGCGCTGCGGATCAGATTGACCAAAAATAAGAATTATATTGACAGTCCAAATAAAAAATACAAATAAAATAACCCGTTTCATTTTTATTAAACAAATCTCGATCACGAAGAAAATGACTTTGAAGGCGGTAACGGCGAGGATTTTCTGATTTATTGAGATGTTCTTTTTTCAAATTTCAGACGCGGCGCTTCTCGGCGTTCCAGTTCTTTCCAAACGAGCGTAAGGCTTCCGTCTTGTTCTTTGCGCACGACGCGGAAAGCCAGCATCAGGTCAGCTCTATCGTCGCCTTCGAGCAGATTAAATCTGAAACCGCGAAAACTCTGGTAAACGCTTCCTTTGTAAGCGACGACGCGCAGCGCGTAAGTGGTATTTTCCAGCGCCGGAACGATTTTGTGGTAGATATACCGATCAGCTTTTATGCCGCGCGCGATTTGATGGTATTGTTTTTGAATTTCTTTGCTGCCGGTCGGCGGCACATAATCTTTCAAAAATTTAATTCCGTCCGAATGAACGCCGATTTTTTCCAGCGCGATGTCGCCAAGCTGCACGATAATTCCCTGCGCCAGCAATCCGTTGGTAATCAGATGATTGTTTTTCAGACGAATATCGGACAGCAGTTCGGGCACGTATTCCTTTTCGCGAAACGAATAAAACGAACTTTCCGGCACGGCGTTCAGACAAGTTTCGTCGGCTTTGAGAACGAGAGAATTATCTTCGCATCCCAAATCCGGCAGCAGCCGAAAAATCCCCGCATTTTCTTGTTCGAGAAGCCGCGCGTGCGCGAGCAAATCCTCGTTTTTCGGCAGCAGTCGGCGTTTTTGTTCTTTCGACGCTTTTTTGCGAAACGGCAAAAAAATACGGCTTTTGAAGTTTCTATTTTCGGAATTTCGTTCACCTTTCGGCGGCATTTGCGCCAGGTTTTGATCGGCGCAAATCAGCCACAAGATGACTGTCGCAAAAAGTATTATGAAAGCCCGGAATTTCATAGCCGTTTTTTCTTAATCAATCATTGAGAAAGTTTGCTTTTTAACAATTCGTTGACAACTTTCGGATTGGCTTTGCCGCCTGATGCTTTCATCGTTTGACCGACGAAAAAGCCGAACAGTTTTTCGTTGCCGCCGCGGTATGCGTTGACTTGATTTTCGTTTTTTTCGATGATTTCGTCAACGATTTTTTCGATTTCCGACGCGTCGGAAATTTGCTCGAAACCTTTTTCGCTGATTACTTCGGCGGCGCTTTTGCCGCTTGCGAACATCTCGATCAAAACTTCTTTCGCCTGATTATTGTTGATTTTTCCGGCGTCGAGCGTTTTGATGAGTTCCGCCAAGTTCTCCGGCGAAACCGGCGAATCGGCGGCGCTTTTGCCGGAATTATTAAATTCGCGCAGCAATTCGCCCAAAATAAAATTCGCCGAAACGCGCGGATTTGCCGAGGCGCGCGCCGTTCGTTCGTAAAATGCCGCTAAATCTTTTTCCGCGACGAGCGATGAAGCGTCGTTGTATGAAACTTCGTATTCGCTCATAAATCGGTCGCGCATCGCATCGGGCAATTCGGGCATTTCCGCTTTTACTTGGTTGATAAATTCGCTCGAAACTCTGAGCGGCTGCAAATCCGGTTCGGGAAAATAGCGGTAATCGTGCGCGTCTTCTTTCGAGCGCATCACGCGCGTGCGGTTGTTTTTTTCGTCCCAGAGACGCGTTTCCTGCGCGACCGTTTCGCCTTTTTCGTGCGCTTCGATTTGCCGTTCGATTTCATATTCGATCGCCTTCTGCATATCTTCACGGCTACCGACCGAGCCCGGAAACTATTGGGTCAAGGTCGGCACGCGCGAGATGATGGTGTGCGTGCTCGACGACGGTGTGACGGTCGAGTTCTTCGGCC
>SXVE01000572.1 GCA_005790265.1 Acidobacteriota bacterium
CAATTTATTAAACTGGTTTTCACCGTATAGGAAATAATTTTAGATTCTGCTTGCAATATGAAAATTTGCTCGATTTGTAATCAAACTTATGTAGATGACAATCTGAATTATTGTCTGAATGACGGCGGCACTTTAACTTCTTACAATGACGACGCACCGCCGACGGTGATGTTCGAGCGGGCACGCACGACGCAGCAGAATTGGGAAAATCCTCAAACGCCAAACCTGTGGGGAAACCAACCGCTGCAACAGCATCAGGCTCAATCGCCGGCGCCCCCAAATCAGCCTTTTTATCCGGGGCAACTACAAGGTCAAAACCAAACTTTACCGACTGTCGGGCTGGCTTTGGGAATTTTTAGCTTATTATTTGCCTGTTGCTACGGCGGAATTCCATTCGGCGCGGCGGCGCTCATTGTCGGCTTCCTCAGTATGAAAAATATTAACGATAATCCCGTCGAATTCGGCGGACGCGGTTTGGCAATCGGCGGTATCGTCACCGGGTTGATTGGATTATTATTCTCACTTGGGTTATTTTTATTGGTGATAATATCGGGATAAAAAATCTTTATAAATGCGAGTAACATTACGCGTGATAGCCGGTCCGCAGACAGGGCGCGTGTTCACGTTTGACCAACACGAAACTTTTATGATCGGGCGCAGCGAAGACTCACAATTTTGCTTGCCGCATGATCGCTACTTTTCGCGTCATCACTGTCTTTTGGAAATCGCACCGCCGCAAACCTTTTTGCGCGATTTAGGTTCGACTAACGGCACTTTCGTCAACGGATTAAAAGTTGAAACGGCGCACCTGAAAAACGGCGACCGCATTCAGGGCGGCGAAACCGTTCTTGAAGTCGAGGTATCAACAGGCGCCGATGAAACAATGCAGTTTAATTCCGGCGCTCCTCAATTCAGCGAAACGGTTCCCTCGTTAATTACAATTCAATGTCTTAATTGCGGCATTCCGTCAAAAGCCGAAGCCTCGCGTCCCGACGCCAAACTTTCTTTTCTGTGTGACGATTGCCGTGAAAAACTGCGCAACAATCCGCAGCCGATTCCGAATTATCAAATGATAAAAATTCTCGGACAAGGCGGAATGGGAACCGTAATGCTCGCCCGGCACGTGACTGACGGACGCGTCGTCGCCATCAAAACGCTTTTACCGGAAGTCGCCGTCAGCGAGCAATCGCTTAAACGCTTTATGCGTGAAATCGAAGTCGCGGCGAGTCTTCGCCATCCGCATATCGTCAGTTATATCGAACACGGGACGCATAATGGAAGTGTTTATCTGGTGACTGAATTTGTCGGCGGAATGGACGCCTCGAAACTTTCGAAAATGCGCGGCGGCAAATTAGATTACCGCGAAGTCGTCAAGATTATCGAACAAACGCTAGCGGCACTTCATTTTGCTCATTCGCTCGGATTTGTTCATCGCGACATCAAAGAGCAAAATATTCTAGTCGATGGCGCTTACCCGAACTATATTTCCAAATTGACCGATTTCGGATTGGCAAAAAGCTTTAAGCAGACGGGTATGAGCGGCGTAACAATGGTCGGCGATGTCGCTGGAACAATTGCTTATATGCCGCCCGAACAGGTCAGAGATTTTAAGGAAGTGAAACCGCCGTCCGACATTTATGCGATAGGCATGACGGCTTACAGTCTGATAACCGGCGCTCACGCGCTTGATCTGAGTCCGCGTGCCGGCATATCTGAAACGGTTAAGGCGATTTTTGAAAAACCGATAATCCCGATTACCAAACGTCTGCCGGAAGTTCCGCTGCGGGTTGCCGCAGTTATTGAAACAGCCATCGCAAAAGAACCGCAAATGCGTTGGTCGAGCGCCGGGGAAATGCGCGAAGCGCTGCTCAGAGCCATGAATTAGGCAATTCTTTTATCCATTGAGATTATCACACAGTCTTCGTTACCTTTGTCAGCGACCGTGGCGCGTCGGCATTTAAGCCTTTGGCATCAGCCAACAGCGCGGCGAAAAGCTGTGCGGGAATAATAAACGGAATCGGCGATAAAAACTCGTCGATCTCAGCCGGCAAAATTAAATTTCGCGAGCTAAGAGCCGCGATTTTTTTATCGTTGGTTATCGAGAAAGAATCCGCGTGAAGTTCTTTTAAGCGCAGTAGCAAATCCAGATTACTTTTTTGAGTCACGCCCTTCGGAGCAAATAAAATCACGGGAAAGCGACGCTCGACAATTGCGAGCGGTCCGTGAAAAAAGTCCGCAGAAGAAAACCTTTCGGCAACCACATAACAGGTTTCCATCAATTTCAAAGCCAGTTCATACGAATTTCCGTAATTCAGACCGCGCCCGACAACAACGCAGTTTTCCATAAATACGTAACGCTGAACTAATTCTTCCACTAAGGGTTTTAGTTCTAACGCCTGTTGGGTGAACTGAGGGATTTTATCATAATCGATTTTTTTTTCTGCCAATACAGAAGCCAGCAGATAAAAATGCAGCATTTGTCCGGAGTAAGTTTTCGTCGCGGCAACTGATTTTTCCCGACCGGCGTGAATCAATAAAGTTTCATCGGCGATCTGCGCCATTGTCGAATCGGCAAAATTCGTAATGCCGAGCGTAAATGCGCCGGATTTTTTCGCGCTTTCTAAAACCTGGTTGATGTCTTCTCCTTCGCCGGATTGCGAAACGCCGATGACGAGCGCGCGCTGTAAATTTAATTTCGCTTTGTAAAGCGTATAAACCGAGGGCGCAGAAAGCGAGACGGGAATGCCGGTCGTGATTTCCAGGAGATATCGACCGAAAAAAGCAGCGTTATCAGAACTTCCGCGCGCCACCAGAACAATTAGATCGATATCTTTATCGCGCAAAAGTTTTCCGATCTTTTTTAACTTCGCGCTTTCCAGTCGAATAGTTTTCTCTAAAACTACCGGCTGTTCGGCAATTTCGGCAAGCATTAATGACATAAATTTTTTTAACGTTTTCTCAAATTAGAAACAAAACCAATTACCAAACCGGCGATCAGTTTTAATTTCGACTTTTCAACCGGCGGTTTGCCGTCTTCTTCAACTTCTTTAACGATCTTCTGGGGTTGTTTGTTTTGGGGTTCAGAATCCGTTTCGGCATCATCAGTGGTTGTCTTGAGCGCCGAAAGGCTTTCAGCTTTTTTGTCCGTAGCTTTGGAAATATGATTTGATAAATCGCCGCTTTGGGGATTTTCGACGATTTCCTTGGCGATGGCTTTATTGGCTCCCGCTTCTGCTGTTTCCGGGTCGGTAAA
>SXVE01000075.1 GCA_005790265.1 Acidobacteriota bacterium
GCGCACTGCGGCAGTTTTTCCTTTGAATCGGCAAGGCTGATTCTCAATCCTTCTTTATTGGCGAATCGTTCTTTGGCGACTACGCCGTTATCTTTTGTTTCCTTGACCACTTTAATCAGCGAATTGCCGGACTTTTCCATATCGCCGACGTTTTTTCCGCGACGAATCATTTCGATCAGCGGAACGCCGATGCGGTTGACCGGAAGTTTGAGTTCTTTGGCGTGCGTGACGACGTTTCCTTCAAAATTTTTGGAAAAATTTGCCCAGCTCGAATTCGTTAAGCATTTCGGATACGGAAAATTTCTGCCGGTCACATCTTTCAGAATTCCGCCGGTGTCCGAATTGCAGGTAACGCTGCCGTTTATTTTCGGAATCTGCGCGTCTTTGTCGGTCGTGTTTAGAGCGTAAACATTGTCGCTCTGCTCGCCGGTGAGCAGCGCCGCGCCGTTTTTCCAGCGGTCGCGAATCAATTCGCCGGCAATCGTGATTTTCGATTTATACCGAATATCGCTGCCGCCTGAATTGGTAAAAAAGTTTCCGTTCGTGTGAATTCTGCCGTTGAAAACGAAATACGGCGGATCGTTGACTTCCAAATCGTCCTGATAAAAAGCGCCGAATTGAAAAAGCGGAATGCGGTCGTTAAAAAAACGGCGGCGAACTTCGGTTTCCGCACCGGTCGAAATTTCCTTCGCCGTTACCATAATCTGCCATTCGTCGCGCAGACTGACCAAACCCTGAAATTGTCCTTTGGTTTGCGTGACGACCTTCGGTTTTCCAACCTGCGTGATCTTTTTTGAAAATTTATATTTGGTGTCTTCAAAAAACGGAACTGCTCTTGCTTCGAGCGTTTCCACATCTTTCGGCGTTACGACCAATTTGTTTTCGATGAGCGTGGCAAATTCTCTGGTCGAATCTTCGAGTGCGGCTTCGGCGGCGCTGAACGTTCTGCTTTCCGCCGCGTCGCCCGCATTAATCACGCTTTCCGACGACGCGCGCGACAGCGCGAGCGCGGCAAATCCCATCAAAATGACCATTACCAAAATCGCAGTTACAAGCGCCGCGCCTTTTTCTTCAGAATTTCTCTTTAATTTTTTCGTCATATGATTTGGTGTTAGAAATGCTTTAACTGGCTTCATATCTCAAATTTCTGGTGCTGATAAATTCTTTCAGAGTGACCGGCGCGGCAGGAGTTTGCTGGTCATTTTTAGTTTCAGGCATAATCGTGATGGAAATCTGCACCTGAACCACATTGTTCATCTTCATTTGATTTTCGCGACCGTTGTTGTTGGCTGACGGATTATCCAGCGTTGTTCCGTCTTCCAGAAAATATTTAATCTGAAAATCCGTGACGCCGAAAACCAGTTCGCGCTGCTCGATCTGATTGGCGGCGTTGCCGAGATTGCCGAAAGATTTCCGCGTCAAAATTCCGTCGCCGGACACGCTGTAAGTAATTAAGTTTATTTTCTTAATCGAACCGCCGCCCGAAGTCGTCAGCAAAAGATTTTGCGACTCGCCCGTTCCGTTCGCCGATTGGTTGACCTTAAACGGATCGTTTTTACCCAGCGTGATTTTGTTGTTGTCCGCGACGGCGGTCGCCATCGCGATTACCTGCGTTGTTCCCGAATCCGATTCGACCAAATACAAATCACCGACACTGCAATTTGCGGCAGCGCCGGCGGCGGTCATTAAATAGACATCTTCCCCGTTTTTGTTAGTACTTTGGAAATTAACTAAATTTCCGCCGTTAAAAGTCTGATTGCGGCTGACAAATCCGAGAAAGTCCATTTTCTTTCCGGCATCCAGAATATTTTCGGTCAGATTGTCTCCGGCGAATATTGAAACCAGCAAGTCTCTTTCGCTGTCGCCATCTTTCGGAAAACCGAACAAACTGTTGCCGATGTCATCCGGAATATTTCCGCCCGTTCGGTGATAACCGAGTCCGGCATTGAGCGTGTCCCGGCGAATGTATTCGAGCGCGATGCGTGCGCTGCGAAGCTGATCGGTTCGGGTGCTGGTCGTATTTTTCTGAATGGCGGCGATTTTCATCACTCCGAAAATCGCCGCCGTGGCGATCAGAAAAATCGTCATTGCAATGACCAGTTCGAGCATCGTAAAACCTTTTTGCTGCTCGCTTGCGGCTATTGTTTTCATAAAATATTTTAAGGAGAAATTAGATGCTTAAACGCTGGGGCGGTTCTAGTTGTCGGTCGGCAGATTGGCGATGATTGTTGATTCCACCACTTCTCTTCGGCTGCGTCCAACCATATATCTGACTTTGATAACAAAGTAGCGTTCTCTGACGACGCCGTTTTTGACAATATCGGATATTTCTATCTTTCGCTCATATCCCTGCACGACCGTGCTATTATTGGTCGTGCTGCCGACGACGCAACTTCCGGTGCCGGAACAGGCGTCATCTCCCGTTCCGTAAATGCCGTCAGCGCCCGGACTTTCGCGAATCGGCGTCCAATCATCGAGAAACACTCCGGCGTTACCGGATTTCTTGACGACGAGAGTATTCCAATCATAATTAAAATTATTTCCCTCTTCATCAAACAGCTGCAGGTCTCGGATGGAAAAAATTGTTTCCATCGCCGACCGAGCATATTCGCGAGCTACGGTGTTTTTTTCGGATTCCTGAACGTAAAAGAGACTGAACGATAAGGCTGAAATGGTCATCAAGATGCCGACCATCAAAATTATCAGAGCAATTACTGTTTCAACCAAAGAAAATCCGCCATCTTTCGTTTGTTTCATATAACTTCAGCGACAATTGGTTTTACCTGACCCAGTTTCCGCACTTTCCTGTTGTATCAAAACTGCATTTAAGAATTGAGGTGTTGCCGGACGTGTGAGTAACCGTTACGGCGCGAATGATTTCGGGAGTGTTTGTTTTTTCTTTGTTCGTATAAACGTAGATTGTTGCGCCGCGCACCGTGCTTCCGGTTCCGACGTGATCGGTTCCCGTATCGAGAACGCGTCCGTTGCGCGCGAATCTAAGCGTTATCTTTTCTTCGTTTTTGCTCAAAGGATAGCTGCTGGCGGCGTAGTTCAAAACCGGGATTGACGAACTGGCGGTCGGAGCTTCGGTGATATTGCCGGGCACTTGATTTATCACCACATTATTTCTGAGCGGCAGAGATTTAACGATTTTATCATCGGAAACATCGTCAAATTTATCCTCATTAATCAGAGTGATCTGATTTTTTGTTTTATTGATTTCCACGCGAAAAGTTCGGCGCTGATTCAGCGCGCTCTGGCGCGCCTGATCCAAAATATCAACGATTTCAAAAGCCTGCGTATCGGCAACGTACTTGCGCGCGCTGGCAACCGAAATTATCGCAAAACCGGCAATGATTGAAACAATAATCAATGCGAGTATGAGTTCAATTAGAGAGAACCCTTTTTGTCGAGACAAATTTTTCATGTTTTCACAAATGAATTCTTATATGCGGAATAAGTGCTTTTTGAAAAAATGACGGAATTGACGCAGCAGCTGATTGATCTAACTAAAATATGTTAAACATCTTTTAATAACTTGTCAACACTTTTGTTTAACCATGCAAAAGAATGTTTGACGTATATTTTTTGTTGTCTCATTGACATAAATATACTCCCGCTTTTGAACACATTTTCATTAACGATTCAA
>SXVE01000573.1 GCA_005790265.1 Acidobacteriota bacterium
AGCGTCAAAGCAAGCGCGGTCAGCGTTTTTTCGATATGTGATTTTCGTGTCATTGAGCGACTCCGTTTAGGATTTGAGATTTTCTGGCGCACTCAATGTAACACGCTGCGGAATTGGAAGTAAATATTTTTTAATCGGCAAACGAGCGGCAGCCGGCACATTTTCGTATAGAGCAGAATTAAGCAGATCAAAAATGTATCAAAAACGCCCGTTTTTGGTACTTTTTGTTTGCCGCTCGCAACCCGCTCGTTTAGTCCGGCTCAAACAGTTCCAAAACTCGTCCCGTAATCAAAGTTGCAAAACTTGTCTGCCATTCAGCTTTTGGGACATAATCTTTTCATGAATATCGGGTATGCCAGAATTTCCACTACCGATCAGAATTTGCAGATGCAAACCGATGCGCTCTCAAAACTCGGGTGCGAAAAGATTTTTACCGATCAGGCGAGCGGCGCGCGTGATGATCGGCGCGGACTGATTGATGCCGTCGAGTTTTGCCGGGCGGGCGATTCGCTGGTTGTTTGGAAACTCGACAGATTGGGGCGCAGTCTCAAGCATTTGATTGAAACGATCAATCTGCTGCACGAGAAAAAAGTCGGCTTTGTGTCGGTGCAGGAGAATATTGATACTACGACTTCGGGAGGAAAATTGATCTTTCATGTTTTCGGCGCGCTGGCTGAGTTTGAAAGAGAAATGATTCGGGAAAGAACGAATGCCGGACTCGCTTCAGCCCGAAGCCGAGGCAGATTGGGCGGTCGTCCGAAAGCGATAACAGCCAAGCAACTGCGCATTGCGCAAACGATGCTCAATGATCCGAAGACCACGATTAAAGAAGTGTGCGAGACGCTGCAAGTTTCAAAAACCACACTTTATCGTTATCTCAACAAACAGAGTAGTGTCAGAGGCTAAATTGCCGAACGCTGTTGAAAATTTGATTGCGAGGTAAGCTTTGGGCAAATTCCAAATCGGTAAAAAGTTATTTGTGATGTGAAGCCTCTGAACAGCTCTTTGCTGCACATCATATTTCCAATCTACAGATAAGCTCCCGAAATAATGGCGCTCTCAATAACAGCTATTTTTAGAAAACCTTCTCGTAAATAAGTTTGACGCTGTTTGTCTATAATCGTTTTCAAAGATTAATGCGGCGCAGTAGATCGGAAAAGCGCGGATCGTCGCGCAAATCATCGTATTCCGGTTCGACTTTAAGCGCCGATAATCCGAAATCGCGCTGATTAAATGCTTGTTCGAGCTTTTCAAACGCCCGCTCGCGCATTCCGAGCGCGGCGTATAAAGTGGCAAACTCGGCGGGCGAAACGTATTTGTCGGTTTTTTCCAGTTGCTGAAGAATTTTGAGCGCCTCAGCGCGTTCGCCCGCCAGCGCGTGTGCGCGACCGAGATGGATCAGCGCCGCGGTCGTCTCTTCGATTTTGAGCGAATCCCGCAATTCAACGACGGCGTCCCGGTAACGTTTTTTGGCGATGTAGGCGCGGGCGAGAACGATGTACGGAAACGGCGTCGCCGCTTTGTCCGGGTCGTCGCGCTCGAAAATGGCGAGCGCTTCGTCGTAGCGGCGGGCGTTGTAGAGAATGCTGCCTTCGAGACCGACGAGACCGATTCTGAGCGGGTCGAGTTGCTGCGCCCGCCGGATTTCGTTCAGGGCTTCATCGAAGCGCCCGTTTGCGGATAGATAGAGCGCGTAACCGGTGTGCGCCGATGCTAAATTCGGGTTTAATTCGAGCGCGCGCCGAATCTCTTTTTCGGTTCCCGTCCAATCGAATTCCAGTGTTTTGAGACTGGCATTGACGTCGTGCGCTTCGGCGAGCGTGTCGTCCAGACTCAGCGCTTTTTCGATTGCCTGACGCGCGGGCGCGGTTCCGGTTTGCGGGTCAACCGCGCCGACGGCAATCAGATTGTATTGGCTGTGTCCGAGTTCGGCGTAAGCCAGAGCGAAATTCGGGTCGAGCGCAATCGCCTGTTTTTGGTATTCAACGGCTTTCTTCAAATAATCGGTACCGTTCTGGCGGCGACAGTAAACGCCGTTCAGATAAAGCTGGTAAGCCTGCGCGTTGTTTGTGATCGGAGAATTGAAGTTGCCCGCTTCCGCATTTGTCGGCTTGATTTGCAGTTTTTGTAGAATAGTCTGCGCGATTTCTTCCTGAATTTTCTGCGCGTCCGCCATTTTGCCGCGATAAATCTCACCCCAAATCTGCGTGTTTTCAGCGGCATTAATTAGTTCGACACTGATTTGCAAATCGTCGCCGCGTTTGACAACGCGCCCGCTGACCAGCGCTTCGACATTGAGCGTACCGGCGATTTCGCGCACGCCAGCCGTTTTGTTTTTGTATTGAAACGCCGAGCTTCGCGTGGCGACTTTTAACTGCGGCAGCTGCGATAGTTTGTTGATTAAACTTTCGCTCAAACCGTCCGAAAGGTATTCGCCGTCTTCATCGCCGCTTTCTTTGACGAACGGCAGAACGGCGATTGAATTGATCGGATTGGCGGAAAAAAACGAGCTGAACACCGATAAATATAAAATCAAACCGAGCGCGGCGACGGTAACGGCTGATGCCGCGAACGCGGAGAATTTATGTCGTTTAATTCCGCCGACGATATATGTCGCGCTCGAAACGGTTGACGGCGTCGAAATATTTCGTCCGGTCGGTTTGGCGCTGGCAGAAATCGTCGGCGTTTCGGCGAAGGAAAATCCGTTGCCGTTTGAAAAATCCCATTCATGTTGAAAATTTCGCACGTCGAGCAGTAAATCCCTGATCGTTTGATAACGGTTTTCGGTTTTCTTTTCCAAACATTTCTCGATGATGCGCCGCAGCTCGGGCGGTGAATTTTCCGCTTGCGGTTCGGGCGCGCTTTTGAGAATTGCGGCGATTTGATCGCTGATCGTGTCGCCAGCAAACGGCTGCACGCCGAAAACGCTTTCGGACAAGCAAACGCCGAGACTCCAGACGTCCGTGCGCTCGTCGGTCGGCAGTCCGCGCGCCTGTTCGGGCGACATATATGCCACCGTTCCCATCACTAAACCGGGCGTGGTTTTGAATTCCGTCTTTTTTAGATTTTGAGATTCGGCGGAATTTTTATCAACGAGCTTTGCCAAACCAAAATCGAGAACTTTTACCAAACCGTCGGTTCGGAGCATAATGTTTTCCGGCTTGATGTCGCGGTGAACGATTCCTGCCGCGTGCGCGGCATTTAAGGCGACGGCGGTTTGCGAGAAAATATCGAAAACTTCGTGTAAATTTAACGATTTGCGGCGCAAATGCTCGCGCAGAGTTTCACCTTCGACGTATTCGGCAGCGATGAACCGCAAATTTTCGATCTGCCCGCTTTCGTAAACCGTTAAAATATTCGGATGATTAAGCGCGGACGCGGCGCGGGCTTCGTGCATAAAGCGGCGAATGTGATCGGGATTGTTGGAAAATTCGGCTGAGAGAATTTTCAAAGCGACGAATCGTTCGAGCTCGACATCAAAAGCGAGAAAAACTTCGCCCGCGCCGCCCGCGCCGAGTTGACGCTCGATGCGGTAACGCCCGATCTGCTGTCCGGCGTTGAGGATTTCGCGCTTTCCAATAATCGTTTCGGCAACTTCGCCAATCGGTGATTCGTCCAAAAAATCGTCGGCTTCATCAAACGACGCGAGCAAAGCATCAACTTCCGCGCGCAAATCTTCGTTCGCGCCGCACGCTTCGTTCAAATATCGCTCACGCTCGGCGCTCGACGGTTTTTCGAGCGCCGTTTGAAATACATCTTTGACTTTTTCCCAATGAGAATCGGACATAAACGATTTTGGATTTTGGATTTTAGATTTTAGATTTTGGTTCTAGGATTTTATGCCCGAACGATTGAAAATAGAAACTTTTGCGGGCA
>SXVE01000574.1 GCA_005790265.1 Acidobacteriota bacterium
CGCGCCGATTCCGATTGTTTACTGCGAAAAATGCGGAATTGTGCCGGAAAAATACGAAAATCTGCCGATTGAGCTGCCGGAAAATATGGTGACGAGCGACGAGATCGCCGGAACTTCGCCGCTCGCCAAAGACGAAAATTTCGTTAATACGACGTGTCCGAATTGCGGCGAAGCGGCGAAACGCGAAACCGACACGATGGATACTTTTGTTGATTCGTGCTGGTATTATTTTCGCTACACCGATCCGAAAAATTCCAATCTGCCGTTTTCCGCCGAAGCGGCAAATTACTGGACGCCGGTTGATCAATACGTCGGCGGCGACGATCACGCCGTGATGCATTTGATTTACACGCGTTTCTGGACGAAAGCGATGCGCGATATGGGTTTGGTGAAATTCAGCGAGCCGGTGAAAAGACTTTTGACGCAGGGAATGGTGATCGGCGAAACGTTTTTCGATGAAATTCCGAACCCGGACGACGCGGACGGAAAAGGCAAACGAATTTATCACTCGCCTTCAACCGTTGCGGTCGAGCGCGACGCGAAGGGGAAAATTACGAGCGCGAAAGCGGCGGACGGCTCGGTTTTGAAAACGGCAATCGAGCGAATGTCGAAATCGAAAGGCAACGGCGTTGACCCGGACGAAATGGTCGAAATTTACGGCGCTGATGCCGCGCGTCTTTTCATTTTGTTTGCGGCTCCGGCGGAAAACGAACTCGTCTGGAACGAATCGGGCATTGAAGGCGCGCTCCGATTTTTGCAGCGCGTCTGGCGTTTCGTGTGGAAATGGCAGGGGAAAATGGAAAACGGAAAATGGAAAACGGAAAATGAAACCGCTATCGAATTTTCCGCTGAAGCGCGAAAATTGCGGCGGAAAACTCATCAAACGATCAAGCGCATTACGGAAAATTTTGAAAGTTTGCAGTTTAACACGCCGGTCGCCGCGCTGATGGAACTCTCAAACGCGCTTTACGATTTCAAAGTCGAGCCGGAAACGGCAAGCGAAACGGACGTTTACGCGATTCGCGAAGCCGTAATGAGTTTGGTGACGATGCTCGCGCCGTTTGCGCCGCACGCGGCGGAAGAACTTTACGCGAGCGTCATCGGAAACGATGACGGAATGCTGGCGAACGCGGCGCGTTTTCCCGATTTCAGCGAGGAATTGACCAGAGCCGAAGAAATCGAATTTCCCGTCCAAATCAACGGCAAACTGCGTTCGCGCATTTCGGCAGCGCCGGAAACTTCGAGCGATGAACTGGAAAAAATGGCTTTAAGCGACCAGAAAGTGCGCGAATTTATCGGCGAAAAAGAAGTCGTCAAAGTCATCGTCGTGCCGAAGCGTTTGGTGAACATCGTGATTAAAGGTTAACGGTGCGCGAGCAATTTGCGCGCAGAAAAAAGGCGAATCGGCGGTCAAGCCGGTTCGCCTTTTTTGGTCGGCAAAAAAACGCATTTCAATCGTCTGCCCAGGAGCTTTAATTTTACAAATATTGAAAATAGAGGAAGAAAAAAATGAACGGAAAAAGTTTTAAGTTACTGGCGGTAATTTTAATCGCAATCTCGCTGAATTCGCTTGTTGTGGCGCAAACTCGCATTAAATTTGCGCGCGGCAGAAGCGCGGCGACAATGAAAGGAACGGTCGCAAGCGGCGCGACGCGCGAGTTTTGGATAGACGTGCGGCAAGGGCAGACGATGACTGTGCAGGTGACGTCCGGCAACAATAAAATTGATCTGGAAATTTCCGGATTGAGCGGGCATCTCGAATGGGGCGACAACGGTTTTGCGCAAGTCGAAATCAACGAAAGCGGCAATCACACAATTGCCATTCGCAACGCCGGACGCGCGGCGACGGCGTACACGATGACCGTCACGGTTCGCTGATTGGCTCGCATTATCAAAAGAAACAGTGCGGATTGGCAAAATAAACGCCAGTCCGCATTGACTTTTCTACCTTGATTGACAGACACAAAAAAACTAAAATCTAATGGCGGTAAATTTACGTGAATTGCTGTCTGCGTGATTACCCGGCGCGAGAATCGTAAAAGTTTTCTGACATCAACCCGAAAATCAAAAAATGAAAGAGTGTCAACATTGCAAAAAGTGTTATACCGACGATGTGAGCGTTTGCCCCACCGACGGAATGCCGACATTTCATACGATCAGCGGCGAACCGGTTCTGGAAGGAAAATATCATCTCGAACGCCGCCTCGGGCAAGGCGGAATGGGCGTTGTCTATTGCGCTCGACACGCATATTTGAAAACTCAGCACGCTATTAAAGTCATTCTGCCCGATTTGGTCGGCAACGATCCGCAGCTCGTTACCAGATTTCGGCAGGAAGCGCTCGCCGCCGCCGCCATTCGTCATCACAATGTAGTCAGCACGACCGATTACGGCGTGGCGATGGGCACGATGCCGTTTCTCGTCATGGAATACGTCGAAGGCGAATCTCTGCACGATTTGCTGACGCGCGAAGGAAAATTGCCGCCGGAAAGATCGCTCGAATTAATCACGGCGATTTGCAGCGGAATCGGCGCAGCGCATCATCAGGGCATCGTGCACCGCGACTTAAAGCCGCTCAACATAATGATTTGCAAAGACAAGCAAAGCATCGGCGAAGCGGTCAAAATTCTTGATTTCGGATTGGCGAAAATCAAATCGGGCGAGCTGCTCGGTTCTTTTATTCAAGCGCAAACAACCGGTTTGATGGGATCGCCGTATTATATGGCACCGGAACAATGGTCGGACGAAGAACCCGACGCGCGTTCGGACATTTATTCTTTGGGCGTGATGCTTTTTCAGATGCTGACCGGCGACGTGCCGTTTAAGGGCAGTTCGATTCCGGCGATTATGAAAAAACATCTGTATGATAACCCGCCGAGCTTTGCCGAACTCGGCGTCAATGTCACGCCGCAAATCGAACTTGCCGTGCGGCATACGCTCGAAAAAGAACCGGAAAAAAGAACCGCTTCGGTCGAACAGATGATCGGCGAACTGCGCAGCGCAATTGGCGCGACTTCTTTTAACGGCGCGATTACGGGCGCGGCGCTGCCGATTTCCGCGCCGCTCAGTATTTTGACGAATCCGCCGAAAGCCAAAGTTTTTGTTGATAACGTCGCGGTCGGACAAAGCAAACCAGACGGCTTGCTTTTTCTCGAAGGAATTCAGAGCGGGAATCATCATCTGCGCGTCAGCCACGACGGTTTTCAGGATTGGGAAGACGAGATTTTCTGCGATGAAAAGCCGCGTCAGGTCGTCGCCGAACTGCGCGCCGCCGCGCCGCAGGACAGAAACGCGATTCCGCGTCCGGCAGTCAACATCGCGGCACCGAGCGCGCCGCTTAACAGTCAGCCGCGAAGAGAAGAAACGCGCAATCTGGCGGCGACGCAGATTGCGCAGCCCGTCGTTGATAGCGCCGCGCGGCAAAACCGGCAGGACAATGCACGCGCCGTTTCGGTCGAATCGCAGCCGGTGAAAAAGAGTTTTTTTTCGCCGTTTATTTTAGCGGTTATTGGAATTTCCGGTTTATTACTACTGGCTAGTATCGGAGCAGTCGGCGCGTATCTGCTCGGCGCGTTCGGCGAGAAAAAGCCGGTAGCGATTGATAATACTTCGACTGGCAATGTCAATAATCCGCCGCCCGCTAATTCAGGCACCCCGCCGCCGATGCCGTCAACGAAAGCGGAAATGGTGAAAATTACCGGCGGCACATTCAAGATGGGACGCAGCGACGGCAAAGATAACGAAAAGCCGGAACACGAGCAAACGGTGAAAGATTTTTGGATGGATAAAACCGAAGTGACCAATGCCGAATACGCTGAATTTATCAGCGCTTCCGGGTATAAAACGCCGGTTCATTTTATTCGGGACAAACCGGCGGCGGGCGAAGAAAATCTGCCGGTCACGCGCGTTTCGCACAAAGACGCGCTGGCATTCGCCGACTGGCGCTCGAAACGCGATAAAGTAAATTATCGTCTGCCGAGCGAAGCCGACTGGGAATATGCGGCGCGCAACGGCGCGAAAAATAATTTATATCCGTGGGGCGACACCTGGCAAAACGGCAATGCTTTGCTCGGGCAGAGAAAACCGCAGCCGGTCGCTTCGCTGCCGAACGGGAAAAACAGTTGGGGAGTTTTCGATCTGATCGGGAATGTGTGGGAGTGGACGAGTTCACCGGCGAACCTTTATCCGGGCAGCGGCGGCGAAATCAAACCGACCAAAGAAACGCATTATATGCTGCGCGGCGGCGGTTTTACCAGCGAAGCGAACGGCGCCGATGCCGCGACCTCAACGCTGCGCGTAGCGTTTCCGGAAAGCACGGAAGATGACCGCATCGGTTTTCGTCTGGTTCGTTCCGATTAAAATTGCATTTGGAGTTTTATGTTAAAGTTGGCGAAATTTGTTGTTTTAGCGAGTGTTTTTATTTTTTCTGCCGCGAGTCTCCACGCACAGGATTTGGGAAGCAGCAACGGACTTTTTCGCTCTCCCGATCCCGCGCCGAAAAAAAAACCGGCACCGGCGAAAAAAACGGTCGTCAAAAAAACAGCTCTAAACTCCGTTTCGACAGCTAAAAAAGCGCCGGTTAAAAATGTCACAAAATCACCGGTTAAAACGACGAACGGAACCGCTTCAAACGCTGCCAAATCAACGGCGCGAACCGGCGCGGCGAGTTCGCGAGCAAACAGCGCGGCGAAATCCGCCGCATCGTCCGGCGCGAAAATTCTGCCGGAAAAAAGCGTGATCATTACCGTCGGGCAGCCGAAAAACGACGAATTCAACGAAGATTTTGAGCGGGCAATCGAAGAAGGCAATCTCGCTCGCGACGAAAGAAATTACACGAAAGCCGAAGCCGCGTATTTGCGCGGGCAGAAAATCAAAACGAAAGATTCGCGCGCCGTTTACGGATTGGGAAATTTATACAGCGATCAGCAGCGCTGGGAAGAAGCCGAACGCGCTTATCGCACCGCCGTTCAGCTCGAGCCGGACAACACCGATGCGCATATCGCGCTCAGTTTTGTGCTGACGCAGCCGATTACGGGCACTAATTTATCGGCGAGATACGGCGAAGCCGAAAAAATGGCGCGCCGCGCGATTGAACTTGATCCGAACAACGCGCTCGCCTACGATCAGCTCGGCGTCGCGCTCGAATTAAACGGCATCATCGGCAATCAAACGCAGAACGCTTACCGCAAAGCCATTCAGCTCGATCCGGAATTTGCGCTCGCTTACGCGCATCTCGGCAGATTGCTGCGCCGTCTGGGGAAAACCGACGAATCAGCCGTTTCATACCGCAGCGCCGTGCAAAAATCCTCTGACGTGCCGACGATGATTTTGGTCGCTGACGTGATGCAGTCGCAGCAGCGCTATCTTGATTCCGAGCCGCTTTTGCGCCGGGCTTTAAGTCAAGACCCGAAAAATCCGACCGCGCTTTTTCTGCTCGGACGCGCCTTAACGACGCGCGATAATTTCGCCGAAGCCGAAACGATTTTGAAAAAAAGCGCCGAAGTCAGCCCGAACGGTTTCGTCGCTTACATTCTTCTCGGTTCGATGTACGTTCGGCAAAACAAATTCGATGCCGCCGAAAAATCTTTGCTGAAAGCTCTCAAAGTCGTTTCTTTTAACGAAAGGAAACGGCTCGCGCAGGAATTTGAAGCGGTCGGCGATGGTTATCTGCGCAGCGGCAAATCGGGCGATGCGGCGCGCGCTTACCGGCAGGCAATCGAGCTTGACCGGGAAAAAACAATTTTGACTGCCAAACTTTCCAAAGCGCAGGGAAGCTGAAACCGAATCAGCCGAGCCATCGGCGGCGAACGCGGTTTATATTATTCTTTAATTTTTACACGGGGAAAGATCGCCTCTAAAAATCGGTTAACGGTTTTCTCAAAAGATTTGTTGAAAAAACGGCTTGATTAGAAGTTTTGATTTTCAGGAAAACCAAACAATCGGCTGCTTTCAAAAAGCGAATTTGACCGAATTAAATTTTTTTAGATCAAATAAAAAATGCTTTATTGCCCAAAGTGCCAAAAATCGTATGAAGACGGAGCGCAGAGATTTTGCGCCAATGACGGCGTGCGTCTCGTTTCGCCGCCGAACGCGGCAAAAGGAACGAATGATATTTTTACCGATTTAATCGGCACGGTTTCCGCCGCGAAACCAGAAGATCGGTTCGCTTCGCTGCCGCATTTTGCCGCAATTAATGCGCCTGCCGCGCCGAGTGTTCGCGCGGCGAATGAATCAGAAGACGATAATCTGCTCGAACTCGAACTGGATTTTGAAAAAAATCCGGCGAAACAAGCGGAACCGGCGGCGCGAATCGTAAAACAAAGCGAAGTTCATTCGGGCACGGCGGAAGTCGGCAATCGCAAAACGAATCCGGCGGGCAGAGCGGCTTTTACCAGCGAAAATCCGCGCGTTCTGCTCGGACAGATGATCAAAGGTCGCTACCAAATTGTCGAATTAATCAAACAGAACGAAGCGGGCATTTCTTTTCTCGCTAAAGATCAAATCGTCGCCGATAAAAAGGTACTCGTCAGAATTTTGCCCGACGAAAGCGCGGGCGACGATTTGGCGTCGAAAATCTTAGCCGAAGAACGAGTTTCGCTGTCGCACATCAATCATCCAAATCTGGCGCGCGTCATTGATTCGGGCGAATTGCTCGAAGGCAATCCGTTTATTATCAGCGAATTTGTCGAAGCCGATTCGATTCGCGATTTGCTGCAAAAAACCGGTCAGCTGAACGCGCGGCGCGCGGCGCGAATCGTCAAACAAACCGCTTATGCGCTGAGCGAAATTCACCAAAACGGGATTCTGCACCGCGATTTGAAGCCGGAAGATATTTTGTTGAGCGTTTCCGAAGCGGGAATCGAACAAGTTAAATTGTCCAATTTCAGCACTTCGAGCGGAAAAATTCATCGCGAGAATCTTTTTTATCAAGCTCCGGAAGTTTTGGCGGGAAAAAATGCTACTTTTGCCGCGGATATTTATTCGCTCGGCGTTGTCGCTTACCAAATGTTGACGGGACGGTTGCCGTTTCGCGGCGACAGCGTTAAAGAATTGTTAAAAGCGCAGAGCAAAGGCGTTCCGGTTGCGCCGACGAATGTGCGGCTCGATTTACCGGCGGCGATTGATCAGGTGCTGGAAAAAGCTTTGAATTTTAACCCGACTGACCGATTTCCGAAAACGCGCGATTTCGGCGACGCGTTTTTTAACGCTTTGAGCAGCGCGGTTGACGCGCCGATCGAAATGCCGCGTGAACCGCTTGATATTCAATCGCCAAATGCTCCGACCTTTGAAGCCGAACTGGAATTGCCGCAACTGACGGCGCAAACTTTACCGGCAAATGCGTTTAGCGGTGAAACGGATGTTTTGGAAATCGAAAGAAACGAAGCGCCGCCAAAAGATTCAGCTGCGAGTGCGGCATTCGTCGCCGCGCCGACGGCGAAAACCGAAAATGCAAATTTCAACGCAGCGACTCCCGATGCGTTGTCGCCCGAATCTGACGAACTGCTGGAAAAAGCCGAAGCAAAACCGGCGGGAGATTTGTGGGAACGCCGCTCGCCCGAGCCGCCGGTGACGGCAAGCCGCAGCTGGATTTTATTTTCCGTCGTCGGTTTGGCTTTGCTGCTCGGCGGCGCGTGGGCGATGTGGTCGTATTCGCTTAATCGTCAATCCGAACCGGAGATTGCCGCGCCACCGCCGAAAACGATTGAAAATCAAGCTCCGCTGGCGCCCGTTCAAACAATCAAAGCGGAAACGTCTGCCGATGTGCCGACAAACACCATCGAAACTCCGCCGCCTGCGCGCCAGATTTCGCAGCCGCCGAACACGACCTTTTTTCAAAGCAGCAAACAGAATTTAAAGGGCGATTTGATTCGCAATTATCTGCCGTTCTCGCTTTACTATCCGAACGGCTGGCAGCTGAGCGAAGTGCGCGAAAGCACGCAGGAAGGCGTGCGCGGCAAATTTTTGGACGTGTCGAAACTGACTGAAGACGGACAATTATCGGAACAAATGCTCATCAGTTATTACAAAAGCGAAGGAACTTTCAATGATGACGAACAGCAATTTCCGAATCTGGTCAAGGAAACGAACGAAACTTTGAAAAAGTTGATTCCGAATTACCAGGTTTTCAGCGAAGGCAAAATAAAAGTCAACGGCGAATGGAAAGCGTATGAAGTAAAATTTCAGGGCGGCGGAACGGCGAAAAACGGCGAAAAATTAATCGTCTGGGGACGCCGTTTGTTTATTCCCGTCGCGCGCACCGGTTTTCCGAGCGGCTACGAAATCACGATGCTCGCCACTTCGCTCGCGCCCGACGTGCGCAGCGTGGATGATGTCGGCGTCAAAGGCGAACTGGCAACGGTTTTAGCCACGTTTGAACCGAACCAAAATTTCTAATTCGGTAAATAAAAAGCGGCGAAATTAATTCGTTTCAAAACTTTTTGCCAGCAATTTTCGTTAAGATTTAGCCGTCACATTTGCTCAATTGACGGCTTCTTTTTATTTTTCGCTTCCATTCGCTAAAATTGAACGCCAAATCTTCTTTTTTAACCTTTTTTTAGAGTGTCCAAATGAAAATTGTTTTAGCCGGAGAAAACGCCGACCGTGAACAAGCGCCTGAACAATCTTTTGAAAAAAACGTCGTTCGCATCGGTCGCGACGCTGCCGAATGCGACATCGTTTACGAAAATAAAAAATATCCGATGGTTTCGCGCCGCCACGCCGAGCTGGTTTTTCAGGGCGGACGCTGGATTTTAACCGACTTAAATTCGAGCTACGGCACTTTTCTCAATTCGCAAAAAATCACCGCGCCGCAAGTTGTCGCGGTCGGGAATCGCATTCAATTCGGAACCGACGGACCGATTTTGCGCGTTCAATGGTTTGAAGTCGTTGCCGATTCGGGTGTTAATTTTCCGTTGCCGGCAATTTCAAACGTTGAAAAGCCGAGTGAAATTCCGCCGCCGTCGCCCGCGCCGAAAGTCCGCGCGCAGCCGGAAAATCCGCCGATTAGAAAAGCCGCGCATCAAATTCCGAATTTCGACACAACGCCCAAATCCGCCAGTCAGGTCAAGCAATCGAACAAAACGGAAATGCCGCAGCTTGAAAGGCTCGATATTGATTCGAGCGCGCCTTTTTCGTTAATCAAAAACAGCGTCTGGCTCGGGCGCGATCCGGCGTGCGACATCAGTTTCCCTCAATCAGCCGTAATGGTTTCGCGCCGCCACGCGGAAATAAAACGCGAAAACGACGATTTTGTGCTGCACGATAACGGCAGTTTTAACGGCACGCTGGTTAACAATCAGCGCGTCGCCGCGCCGACGCCGCTGTATCACGCCGACGAAATTCAGCTCGGCATCGGCGGACCGATTTTGAAATTCGTTGCGCCCGCGCGCATTGCGCCGAAAGGAGCGAGTCTCGCCGCCCAGCGTTCGATTGCCGTTTCGCAGCTCGCCGCCGTTTCCGAGACGGAAATCGCTTCCAAAACGATGGTCTTTAAAGCCGATGATTTTGCCGCATCGCCGCGCCAAGAATCGGCACAGCCGCAGCTGTTGATGTCGCTCGGTTTCGGCGACAAAAAAGAATTAATCATCGGGCGCGCCGCCGCGAGCGATATAAAACTCGACGGTCTGCAAATTTCCAATCGTCACGCGCGGCTCGTGCGCACCGCTGCGGGCATCGGCATCGAGGATTTGAATTCGACCAACGGCATTTACATCAACGGAGACCGCGTTGCGCGGCGCATTTTGACGCCGAATGACGCCGTGCAAATCGGCTCGTTTCTCATCCGGATTGACGAAGCAGGCGTCGCCGGAATTTTCGATACGCGCGCGAAAACCCGAATTGATGCGGTCAATATCACAAAGGACGTGAAAAACCGCGACGGAGGACGACTGCGGCTGCTCGACGACATTTCGCTGTCCGTTCAGCCGAACGAATTTGTCGGTTTGCTCGGTCCGTCGGGCGCGGGCAAATCAACTTTGATGGACGCGCTCAACGGCATGCGACCGGCAACATCGGGCAGCGTTTTAATCAACAATATCGATTTTTACGCGCATCTCGATTCGCTCAAACAATCAATCGGCTATGTGCCGCAAGACGATATTATTCACCGCGAACTGAGCGTTTACCGAACGCTTTTCTACGTCGCCAAACTGCGCTTGTCCGGCGATGTTTCCAAGCAGGAAATTGATCAAATTATCAATGAAGTTTTAGATGTTACCGGACTCGCCGAAAGAAAAGACGTGCCGATTCAGCAGCTTTCCGGCGGACAGCGCAAACGTGTTTCCATCGCCGTCGAATTGATTACCAAACCGTCCGTTATTTTTCTCGACGAGCCGACATCCGGACTCGATCCGGCGGCGGAAGAAAAAATAATGCGGCTTTTCCGGCAAATCGCCGAATCGGGCAGAACCGTCGTTTTGACGACGCACGCGATGGAAAACGTCAAACTTTTCGATAAAATCGTCGTGCTGATGCGCGGTCGGCTCGCGTTTTACGGAACGCCGGACGAAGCGCTCAAGTATTTGCAGGCGAGCAGTTTCAAGGAACTTTATGAACGGCTCGAACAGCCAATCGAAACAGCGCAAAACAGCAACATTTCGCAAAATATCGAGCAAACGGCGGAAGAATGGAAGCGCAAATTTCGCGAAACTTCGCAGTACCGGCAGAACATCGAAGAACCGCTCGGGCAGCTCGGCAAAGTGCAGTCGAGCGGCGTACAGCACAAAAATCGGCTGGGCATTAGCGGCGCTTTTCGCCAGTTCGTCACGCTTTCGCGCCGCTACGCGGAAGTGCTTTTCAAAGATAAATTAAATCTTTTCATTTTATTCGCGCAGGCGCCGATCATCGCCGTGATGACGTTTTTCGTAATTGGCGCCGACCGTCCGCGCGATTTCGTTTATTTCGTGCTCGCGCTCGTCGCCGTCTGGTTTGGCACGAGCGTCGCGGCGCGCGAAGTTATCCGGGAAAAAGCCGTTTATCAGCGCGAACGAATGGTTAATCTCGAAATCCTGCCGTATCTCGGCTCGAAAATTTTCGTGCTCGGCGTAATCGTCGCGGCGCAGTGTTTTCTGCTTTTCGCGCCGCTCAAAATTTTTGATTTGCTCGGCGTGATGGCGATGCCCGGCGAAAATCTCGGCGTGCCGCAATTCTGGACGATGATTTTAACGGCGGCGGTCGGCATCGCGCTCGGACTGTTTGTTTCGTCGCTCGTCAAAACTTCGGAAATGGCGACGAGCCTCGTGCCTTTGATTCTGATTCCGCAAATTTTGTTTTCCGGTCTGGTCGGCGTTCCCGCCGGTGTCAGCAAAGTCGTCAGTTTAACGATGCCCGCCGCGTGGTCGTTCGATACGATGAAGCGGTTTTCGACGCTCGACACGCTCGAACCGGAAGGCGCGGAACCGAACGGCAAAACGCGCGGTCTCGGACTTTATCGTTTCATCGAAAAAGAAAACGACAAAATTATCAGCAGCGCGAAGAAAAATCTCGAAGAATACAAAACCGAATCGCAGCAGAAATTGTCCGATTATGAAAACGAAGTGCGCGGCGGACAAATCAGTTCGCTGCCGAATTTGAAAGAGCCGCCGGACATCGCCGAAACCGTCAAACTGCCGACGGATTTGAGCGATTACGTCACGTTTTTGCATCCGTGGATGAACGAAGTTTTAAATCAGATTGTTTTAATGCTAATGTTTTTTATATTGACTGCGCTGACGCTCATCGTTCTGCGTCTGAAAGATATTATTTAACGAAAGATATTATTTAACGAGGTCTTAAATGAAAAATTTATTCAAAAATTGCGGTTTGCTGATTGCTTTGAGCATCATTTTTTCCGGTTTATCAGCTTGTTCGGGCACGGCAAATTCGCAAAAAGGTCCGATTGACGAAAAAGCCGCGCCGAATGCGGCGAATGCGGCGAACACTGCCGTCGCCGCTGCCAACGAAAGCAAATCCTCGGATTTTCCGCCGATTCCGGCGGGCGTCGCGCAGGCTGATGTCAAAAACGTGGACGGCAATGTTTACAAAGTCGGCGATTTGAAAGGAAAAGTCGTTTTGCTCAATTTGTGGGCGACGTGGTGCGGACCGTGCCGCCAGGAAATGCCGGAATTAATCGCGATGGAAGATGAGCACAAAGCGAAGGATTTTAAAGTCATCGGATTAAACGTTGACGAAGAAACGCCCGAGCAAATCAAAGGTTTTGCGGAAAAAATGAAATTGAATTACGAACTCGCGTGGACTGACGAAAATCTGTATCGCGAATTGATGAAAGTCAGCAAATTCAGCGGCATTCCGCAAAGTTTTCTGATTGATCGCGGCGGACATTTGCGCGGCGTTTTTCTCGGCGGCAGTAAAAACGTCGTCGCGCAAATGAAGGAAAACGTTGAAAAAGTGGTGAACGAATAAAAAGCGTGTTGCTGTAAATTAAAAAAGGAGCGAAGAATTTTAATCTTGAAATTCTTCGCTCCTTTTCTTGTTGCTAATCAACCAGTTTGCTTTCGATTTTCGGCTCGACGAGAATCGTTTTGAAGCTCGATAAACTCACTAAACCGGCGCTCGCGCCTTTCGGTTTATTGACGAATTTTTTCGGCGTGTAATGAACGGCGACTTTCGGCTGTTCGCGCGCCTGACTGTAAAAAGCCGTAATCTGCGCCGCTTCGAGCAGAGTTTTTGGCGGAATTTCCTGCCGGTTCGGATTGCGAATGACGACGTGCGAGCCGGGATAATCCGCCGCGTGCATCCACAAATCGCCGGATTTGGCGATGCGAAACGTCAGGAAATCATTGTCTTTTGATGCTTTGCCGACCAAAATCTCAAAACCGTCGCTCGATGCAAAACGGCGCGCGCCGGAAAAAGTTTCCGCGTGACGATCACGCTGTTTGCCCGCCGCTTTTTCCGGTTTTTCGTCAGTAAATTCGGCGACGATTGATTCGTCTGTTTCCGCAATCGCTTCGTCGAGCCGCGCTTTTTTTTCGCGCAAACGGTCGAGTTCTTCATTGACAATCGCCAGCCGTTTGCTGATTTCGGCGGCGGCATTGCGCGCTTTCGTGTAACGGCGAAAAAACTTTTCCGCCGCGACCGTCAGCGCGTCGTTTTCGTCAGCTTCGATTTCGACCGTCGGAACGTTTTCGTCAAAATAATCAACGACGAGAATTTTTCCGTCGAGCCGCACGGCGTCCGCCAGATTTGCCAGAATCAAATCGCCCGACTTTTTCCAGCGTTCGGCGTCGCCGTGGTTTGCCAAATCCTGCTGCAATTTTCGCACGAGTTTTTCGCGCTTGACGGTTTCCTGTTTCAGCTTGTTTTCGGCTGATTTCGCAAGCGCCTGAAAACGATTTTCCGCGTCTTTTTCGAGGTAAAAAACATCGAGACTTTCCGACAAACTCTCGAATTCGCCTGCCTTCTCAAATTCGCCGCGCCGTTGCTCGCGCGCCTTTTCTCCGCTTTCTTTCGGCTTTTTGTCTTCGCTTCTCGTCGGCGCGGCGTAACGCGTTCCGGTTTCCTGACCGTCGCCGAAAGTTTCGCGAATCGAATCGAGAACGTATTGATTTTTGTCGAGCAGAAAAACGTTCGCCGAACGTCCGGTCAGCTGCGCGACGAGCGAATATTTTTCACGCGCGCCGATTTCGCTTTCGGCACTGAAATCAAACCGCAAAACTCTTTCGCCTTCAATTTGTTCGATTGTTTCCAAAACCGCGTTGGCAAGTCGTTTGCGCAGCAGCAAAATGAAAGGCGTCGAATGACCGGCGAGCTTTTCCAAATCCCGGACGCGTCTTTTGACCAGATAAATGCGCGGCGCGTTCGGTTCGCTGCTGATAAAAAGGTATCTCGAATCGTGCAGGCGAAAATCAATCGTCAGCTGAAGCCGCGATAACGGAAATATCTTGCCGAATTTTTGCCCGACCAGCGCGTCGTTTAATTCGCCGCAGATTTTTTCGAGAGTTTCTAAGTTCATAAAGAAGCGAACGCCCGTTTAATATTAAATCGAGCAAGAACTGAGATTAACAAAAAAAAAGCGAGCGGTTAAAATGACCGCTCGCTTTTTTTGAAGATTTTCGCTTGTGTAAATCGGCGATTAATATTCTTTGACGACAATCGTGCCCGAAACAATATCGTGCACGGCGCGTTTTTCCTCGTTGAATAAAACGGTCAAAAATCCGATGCCGCCGCAGATTAGCGATAAAAGATAAACGCTGGAACTGACCGCCGCTTGATGAAAAGTCGGATATTCGTTTTCTTCGATGTCAATCAATTCGAGCGAAAAAAGCCGCATTCCGAGCGTTCTGCCGAACATTCCGAGCGCCGTCGTCAGATAAACGAACATCACGACTGAAATCGTTGCGACAAAAGCCAGAAAACCGCTGAACGTCAGCCATTCACCGCCCGAGAGCATAAACGGCGCGAGCAAAATCATCGAAACGGATGCGCCCGTAATCAAATCGAAAAGTCCGGCGTTGAACCGCATTGCGAACGGCGCGATATCATCGGTTTCTTCGCTTTCTTCTTCATTGGCGAGCACGATTTTATCCGCAGCGTTTTCCGTCGCGCTGATTTGTTCGGCGACCGCGTCTTTTTTCGGCTCGATGACCGAAGCCGGAATCGCTGTCGAAACTGTTTCGTAAGCGTCGGCGGTTTTCAACGTCTGCGCAAGCGGCGGCAGTTTATTCGTGTCCAATTCGCCGTTCGCATTTCTCGTTTGCGCCGTTACGAGTTTCGGTTTCGGCAAAACATTAACCGATGCTTTCGCTTCAACGGGTTTCGCAACATTTTCCGCCGTGCGCGCCGCGACGTAAAACGGATAGTTTTTGTTGTTTTGCGCGCTCGGCGTTTCGATTGTTTCGTCCGCATTTTCTTCGACGAAAAATGCTTTGCGCGACTGCTCGATTCGTTTGAGCGCGTTGGCGACTTTTTCGTTTTTGACCGCCGCCGGCACTTTATCTTCGACGATCTCGGCTTTAAGAGCGTTTGCGCCGCTCGTGACGAGACGGGTTTGATAAACCGGTTCCGCCGGTTTTTCATCGGTCGGAGCGTGATCAATTCGCTGCCGCACGGCGTTTTGCATTTTCAGACGCCAATCGGGAAGCGCGGCGTTTTTGTTTTGGAACTCGACCAGCGTCGGCGCCGTTTCCGGTTTTTGTTCGTGAGTTTCCGATTTCGGTTCTGCCGCCGTTGGTTTCGGCAGAAGCTCCGCCGTATCACGACGCGTCAAAACTGATTTCGGCGGCGCGCTCATATTGATCTGGTTCGGTTTGCTGGGCATTACTGGAACTCCTTTTATTTCCAGGCTTAACGGTTTGCTGTGCGAAACCGGTTTGATTTCCAACTCTTCGCGAGCGGAATCATTCATCATCGTTCCGCAGCTCGGACAAATTGACAGCGTTGATGCTAGCGTTCGATTGCAAACAGGACAGTTCATATTAAAAATATTATAAAACCGGATTGATATTGAAGTAGTCGGGGAAACCCCGCTGAATTGAACAAATCTGAGGTGATGTTATCAGAAATTACTTTAAGTAGTCAATACTAAAGTTAAGAGAAAATTAAGTTTTGACATTCCAAAATTAAAATCGAAGATTCAGAATTCTCAGATGCTTTTTAATTTTTGAGAGCCACATTTTAACAAAAAACAAAGGATCAAAAGTCTAAAGTTTCAACTTTCCATCCTTTGTTTCCGATGCTGAATTCGCAGTGAAATTCCGAATCATCAATCTTCAATCTTAAACTCTAAAGTTTTTGTCTTCCGGCGAATCCGGCATCTTCGTCGTGCCACCATTCGATTTGATCTTCTTCGCCGAGCTGCCAGCATAACAGAACGACGCGTCCGCCGCGCAGACTCGGAAAATCAATCAAACCGCGCGAATAATCTTTGAGCTGCACGCCGAGTTCGTGAATTTCGGTGGTTAATTTTCCGATTTCGTAAAGCGTTTTGACGTAGGAAGTTCCGCCGCGCATTCCGCCGCCGAATTCGGAAGCGCTCGCCGCCGCGCGCGCTTGTTCGCGTAAATCGCCGATGTGCCGGTAATACGATTGAATCGCTTTCAGTTTCGGGCGAATCATTGGCAGAATCTCATTGGCTTCTTCGACCGTAAATAACTTCATCGCTCATCGGTTACGCGCACGAAATCCGACAAATTTTCATTTTCGTCATCGGCGTAAGCGGTTTCAAACGGAACTTTAGCCGGAACGCGTGCGAAATCCTGCGCCGGAGAGTTGCCGCGCAGAATTTCCGTCGTCGGCAGCTCTTCGGGCGGAATAAAAGAAGGAATGTCGTAATCGCCGGTTTGCGAAATGTCTTTGCGCACAAGGTCGGCAATATCGCCCAAATCAATAAAGAAATCGGCAACGTCAATCAATCGCGGCGCGGTATTCGAGCGAAAACCGGCGACTTCGACGCGGCAGCCTTTATACGCGACCGCATTGATCGCGTAAACGAAATCTTCGTCGCCTGAAACTAAAACCGCCGTGTCATAGCGTCCGGCGAGCGAAAGCATATCAACCGCGATTTCCACGTCGAGATTCGCTTTGCGCGTGCCGTCGTAAAACGTTTTCAATTCCTTTTGCACGACGCGAAAACCGTTGCGCCGCATCCACAAAAGGAAACCTTGCTGGCGTTCGGCGCCGGCGTCAACGCCCGTGTAGAAAAACGCGCGCAGCAATCTGCCGTCGCCCAAAAGAACGCGCAGAAGTTTATTGTAATCAATGTCAATATTGTGAAAACGCGCCGCGTGAAAAAGATTGTTGCCGTCAATAAAGACCGCCACGCGACCGCGATGTCCAAATTTCCAAGAGGAACTTGTCGTCGTGTCGAACTGCATTATTTTTGTCGCCTTTTTGTTATTAAATTCGGCGGCTGATTCGAGCGGCGAGCGCGTGAACGAAAGAGTGAAAACGAAAAAACTAAAAATCCTGCTCTAAATGAATTGATAAAATATAAAAAGTTCGATTGATAAATTCTGATCTAAAGGTCAATTTGCTGTTCAAAAAAAGTTTAATAAAATCGAGTTTTTCGCTTTGTTTTCCGTCAAACGAGCCGCAGTGAACGAGCCGTTTATAGTTTGCCTTTTGCCTTCCGTTTCGGTCAAGCAATTTAGTTTATAAAATGATAACATTTCAGCTTATAATCTTGAAATATGGAAGAAGAACAAATTCAATCTGACGAATGGATTAAGAATTTGCCCGTTCAAGCGGAAAGCGACCGGTTTGTCGCCGACGAAATGATCGCCTGCGCCAGATGCGCGCGCCGCAATCCGCCGAATCGTTTGAGCTGCGTTTACTGCGGCGGCGCGCTCGAAATCACCGCTGACCGATTGGCGGGCGTTAAACTCAATCGCCGCAAACTCGAAAGCTGGGAAAAAGGCTGTAATTTGATTTTTCAACCGGAAAAATCAAATTACAGCGGTTATGAAAACGAAGAAATCGCCGCCGCGCTCAATCTGGAAACAGCAGTTTTGCAGCAGCTTTTAAGCAGCGGAAAACCGCTTCCGCTCACGTGCTGCGAATCACGCCAAGAAGCGGAAATCATCGGCGAAAAATTAAAGAAAAATAATTTGTCCGCTTCGCTGGTAGACGACGAATCGCTCGCCGACGAAAA
>SXVE01000076.1 GCA_005790265.1 Acidobacteriota bacterium
CGGCGACAAACCAGTAAATCAAAATCTTGATATTGTCCCATTCCCACGGAGCGAATTTAGCGATGTTGGAAATGAGAAATAGAAAAATAAACGGTAGGAAAAAGAGCAGAAGAGATTTGGGACGAGGAACGAGGGACGAGGAAAAAACGGAACTTTTCCGCTCGCCAATTCGATTTTCCGTTTGAGCGGAACTCAGCCGTTTTTCGCCCGTCTCTTTTTTCGTTTTCTCCTCGGGTTTCGCTATTTTTACCGAATTTTGTTCTCGCCTTTCAATCGCCAAATCTTCTGCATCTCTCGTTTCTCGTTCCTCGTCTCTTATTTTTTCCCACACGAAATAAATTCCGGCGAGCGCGAGCGGAATAAAAATTCCCGTATTTTTCAGCCAGAATAAAACCACACTTTCGTTCGGATTTTTATTCCAGCCGAAATTCCAGCCGATAAATTCGCTCGTGCGCGTCGCGCTGCCGGAAACCGACCACAACAATTCGGGCACGGCAATAATGCAAACGCCCGCGCCGAACGCGAGCCATTCGCGCCATTTTTCGATTTTAAGAAAAAACAAAAACGCCGTGACAACGAACAAAACCGCCAAACTGTGCAGGTGAATCAGCGGCAGAGTTCCGGCGAAAACGCCGACGAAAAACAGCGGCACGAGCTGCGAAAGTTCGAGATTTTTTGGCGGAATTGCCGTTTCCGCGTCGTTCGGCTGAACATTCGCAATCGCATTCTGCGGCGTTTCCGGAGCGAAAACTTTCCAGAGTTTTTGCAGCACGATAATCGTCAGCGGCATTCCGAGCAAAAGACTGCGCTGCGTAAGGAAAAGCGTGACGAGCGAATTTCCCCAGCGCAGATTTTGTTCGAGTTCGGGAACGTTTTCCGGCGAATCGCCGCCGGTTAAATTCGCCCAGTGAAAATTCATTCCGATCGTGTAATCGCGCGGCAGATGCGTGATGAAATCCGCAAAATTTTTCGACTGATGCCAGAAATCATCGAAAAACCACAAAAATCCGAGTCCGCCGCTAAAAAATAAAATTACCGGCGCGATTTTTCCAGCCAACCGATTCTCCGTCAGTCGAACGATGAATTTTTCCAGAATTATCAGCAGCGAAAACGCCCAGAAAACATTTTGCGCGAGCATCGCGTCTTTTAAATTCGCGCCGAGCTTCATCAAACACGCGGTTAAAAAATCGGCGATAAACGGATAGGTGAATTTCGCTCCGGCGAACGAGGGATTTTCCGGCGGAAAATTGTTTCCTTCGGTAAACGAGTAAATCGCGCCGAGATGAAGCGGCAAATCGCCGAAATTGTGACCGTCGCCGGTAAACAAACCGTCGGCGGTTTCATAAACGGCGCGGTCGAAAAAGAAAATGAAAAGCAAAAAGAAAAACGCGTAATACGAAAAACGCAGAAATGTTTTGAAATTCGTCCCGCGCATTTTGGCGAGCGCGCCGTTCCAATCGGCGGCGAATTTGTCGCGAAAATCTTTTTCCCGAAACAAAAACAGCGGCAGCACAACGATGAGCAGAGCGAATAAAACCGTCGGCGCACTCAACCCGAAAAGGCACGCGACTAAAAAACCGATTGTTCCGAAAATCGTTGAACCGATAATATTTCCCGCCGCGAGACGCCACAAAAAACTGCCTTCGCGCGCGAAAAGATACGTCAGAGCCAAACCGCCGAACGCGATCAGCGCGATTAAAATAAAAGAAATAAGCATACGTTTTGAGGCTGTCGGCGAAGATGCCGAACGGTCAGCCGAAAGCGTTGTTTTTGACTTGTGCCGAATTTTCGGCGCGCCGCAGCGCTTGCCTGACGCGGCTTTCTCACCCGATTTTCGCCATCTATAAATTAACGTAAGTTTACTCGAAAAGACAAAATTTATCCGCCTTCGCCGTGCGGAAAGTTTGGCGCAGCTATCAAAATAATTTATACTTTGTGAGACAATCGTTCGATTTTACAAATACATTTTTCAAAAATTCCAAAAATTCGAGGACGCAAATGAAAAACTTTCGATTTCCGGCGATTTTTTTCGCTTTGGCAATGATTTTGTCAATCGCGCTGCCAAGTCAGGCGCAGCAAAAAACGGCTGATTTATTCGGCGACTTGAGCGGCGCGGCGCTAATTAAAAACGCCAAACACAAAGGAACCGAGCAAAAACAGGTGATTTTGCCGGACGCGCTCATCAAAGACATTCAAAAATTCGGCGCTTCTTCCGGCATCGTTTACACCGGAGAAAGCCTTTTCCGCACCGATTCGGGCGGCGAAATCTGGCGCGAAATAAATCTGCCGAAAACCGGCGCGGAAAAAATCGCCGCCGTTCGATTTGATTCTGAAACAAACGGCGCGGCGATCATCGCCGACGCGTCAACCGCCGAAATGTCATTTGCGTCAACCGAAGACGGCGGCGATTCGTGGACGAAAAACGCGATTCGGCTGCGCGTTGAAGATGCCCGCGAAACGGATTTAAGTGATTCTCAGCTTGCCAAACGCGCCGACGGAACTTTCGTTTTAACCGTTCGCGTGCCGACGAGTTCCAATTTTTCCGGCGCAGCGATTTACGAATCAAACGACGGCGGACGCTCGTGGAATTTCGTCGAACGCCGCATCGAACTGCGCCGGGATGATGCAGCGGAGGAAAAAATCTCGGAAAATTGGACGCTGAAAAATTTCGGCAGCTGCGAATACAAAAAAACCGGCTGCGTGCAGGAAACGAAAGTTTTCAGCGGCGCGCGCGACATCACGCCGCCCGCGATTAAAAAACTCGCCGCCGACGCGCGCCGCGAAGCCAAGCTCGAAGCGCAGAATTCGGTTTTCGCGCAGCCGCCCGGCGGCGCGACGCGCATCAGTTTGCAGCGCGGTTTCGATAAATGCACGGCGGGAACTGTTGCGCAAATGCGCACCTGGTGGGACAATTCGCCGCTTTACGACACGAATATTTATTTTTCCGGCAGAAATCGCGGCTGCACGCAAGCGCTATTAAATGCCGCGTGGGTTGACCAGGTTTCGGCGATGGGCTGGGGAATAATTCCGACCGTCGTCGGTTATCAAGCGCCGTGTACGAGCAGCACGACGACCGCAAAACTCAGCTACGATGCAGGCGTCGCCGAAACGCAGGGACGCGGCGAAGCCGACATCGCCATTACGGACGCGAACAACGTCGGTTTAACGCAGGGCACGGTTCTTTATTACGATATGGAACGCTACGACGAAACGGCGGCGACTGCCGGTTGCCGCACGGCGGTCAAAGCGTTTTTGAAAGGCTGGACGGATCGGCTCAAAGAACGCGGCTACATTTCCGGCGTTTACGGTTCGCCGACCAATGCCGTCGCCGACTGGATTACGCTTCCGGCGGCGAGTTTGATGGATGCGGTCTGGCTGGCGCGCTACGACAATATTCCGTCGGTCTGGGTTTACGCGTCGCCTTCGCCCGCGATTCCCGCCGGTTTCTGGGAAAATCATCAGCGCATCAAACAATGGCAGGGACCGCACAACGAAACGTGGGGCGGCGTTACTTTTAATATTGACGGCGACATCGCCGACGGTCCGGTTGCCGGCGCGCCGGTTGCGAAAAACAAAAACGCCGATTTCGACGGCGACGGACGCGCTGACATTTCCGTTTTTCGTCCCGACACCGGCTATTGGTATATCATCAACAGCGCGACGCAGAATTTCAGCGGAACGCAGTTCGGCGCGAGTGAAGACATTCCCGCGCCCGGCGATTTCGACGGCGACGGCAAAACTGACACGGCGGTTTTTCGCCCGTCAACCGGCTATTGGTTTATTTTGACCAAAGGCGGAAATTTCGTTTCCAAACAATTCGGACAAGCGGGCGACGTTCCGGTTCCGGCTGATTACAACGGCGACGGCAAAGCCGAATTCGCCGTTTGGCGACCGTCCGACGGCACGTGGTATTTTTCCGCCAGCGACAGCCGCAACACTTTTTCGTCGGTTCAATTCGGACAAAACGGCGATAAACCGACGGTCGGCGATTACGACGGCGACGGTCGAGCCGACATCGCCGTCTGGCGACCGTCCGACGGCAACTGGTATTCGCTCAAAAGCTCGAACGGCAATTTCGTTTCCGCGCAGTTCGGCGCGGCGACCGATCAACCGGCGCAGGGCGATTTCGACGGCGACGGACGAACCGATTACGCCGTTTTTCGCCCGTCAAACGGAACTTGGTATGTTCAACAAACGACTGCCGGATTCGCGTTCCAGCAATTCGGTCAAGCCGGAGATTTGCCCGCGACCGGCGATTTCGACGGCGACGGCAAAGCGGACAAAGCGGTTTTTCGCCCGTCGAGCGGTTACTGGTACCTGATGCGCAGCCGCGACGGTTTTGCATCATCGCAATTCGGCGCAGCAAACGACAAACCGGTTCCGACGGCTTATCTGCCGCGCTGATTTTTGCAACCCGGATATTTGCCGCTCAAATAATAAGAAAAAACGTTCGCTTTTTCGGCGGGCGTTTTTCTTTTGATCAAATTTTCCGACGGGCGAAATTGATCGTTTTTCAAATTCAGCGCAAAAGAGTTACAATATCCGTTTTGAATTTGTCTGCGTTTTGAAACTTAAATAATCAATCTTAATTTTTGAATCTAAATTTTTATGTTACAAGCTGGAATCGTCGGACTGCCGAACGTCGGAAAATCTACTTTATTTAACGCGCTGACCGCCGCTGAAGATGCGCTCGCCGCCAATTACCCGTTTGCCACGATTGAGCCGAACGTCGGCGTCGTCGCCGTGCCGGACGAGCGGCTAGCCGTTTTGGAAAAACTCAACAAAGCGCAGAAAGTCGTGCCTGCGACCGTCGAATTCGTGGACATCGCCGGTTTGGTGCGCGGCGCTTCGAAAGGCGAAGGTTTGGGCAATCAGTTTTTGGCGAACATTCGCGAAACCGACGCCGTGATTCAGGTTGTGCGCTGTTTTGAAGACGAAAATATCGTTCACGTCGAAGGCTCGGTCAATCCGATTCGCGATATCGAAACGATTCAAATCGAATTAGCTTTAGCGGATTTGGCATCGGTTGAAAAACGCCGCGACAAAGCGCAAAAAGCGGCGCGCGCCGGAGATAAAGAGGCGAAAGCCGAAATCGAAGTTTTGGATAAATTGCAGCCGGTTTTAGAAGAAGGTCGTCCGGCGCGCGCCGTCGAACTTTCCAAAGAAGAACAATTAATCGCCAAAAGATTTTTTCTGCTTTCGACGAAACCGACGATTTACGCGGCAAATGTTGACGAGGAAACATTGATGGACGCGTCAAACAACGCTCACGTTCAAGCCGTCCGCGATCACGCCGCGACGGAAAATGCCGAAGTCGTCCTTATTTGCGCCAAGCTCGAATCCGAACTCGTCGCGCTCGACGAAACCGAACGCGCCGAATTTCTCGCCGATCTCGGCGTTACGTCGAGCGGCGTTGATAAATTAATCAAATCCGCTTACCGAATGCTCGGTTTAATGTCGTTTTTAACCGCCGGAGAAAAAGAAGTGCGCGCCTGGACGATTCCCATCGGCACCAAAGCGCCGCAAGCCGCCGGAGAAATTCACTCGGACATCGAACGCGGCTTTATCCGCGCCGAAATCGTTTCCTACGACGACTTAGTCGCCTGCGGTTCGCGCAAAGCCGCGAGCGAAAAAGGTTTAGCCCGACTCGAAGGCAAAGAATACGTGATGAAAGACGGCGATGTCGTTGATTTTCGTTTCAACGTGTAACGAGATTTTTATTTTAATCTTTGCGAAAAGGACGGCTTTGACGGCTGTCCTTTTTATTTTTCGATTTTCAGCGAGGAAATAATTTCTTCAAAATATTTCAGATTCGGATCGAATTTATTTTGCGGCAAATTTTCTAATCTTTTACCGATTTTTTGTTTTACATTGTCAAGTTTTTTCATTTCTGCTTTATTGCTTAATTTATCCCAAGGAATCTTATAACCTTCAAATTCATCCGTTTGCTCTTTCGGCAAAAAATCAACGCTTACAGATATTTCCGCCAAAACATAATGTTTTTTGTCAGTAGTTAAACCTTCAAATACATAAGTAAGATTATGGTTACTGACAATCTCAATTCCAATTCCATAATGCGTCAAAAATAAAATTCCTTCTCCACTTTGAAAAGAAAAATGTTTTACTTTTGCATAAAAAGAATTTGAAGCATCATAAAATCTCAGATAAGGAATTCGATCTTCGACACGAAAATTTTTATCTTTCAAAACTTTTTTCAGGTTATTTATTTCCTGTTTCATATACTCTGCGCTCTCTTTGTTGACAGCATACATTCGCGGAAAATCTTCGACCGGATAAACGGCAAGATACATTTCGCTATATTCGGTTGATGAATCAAAAGTAAAAAGATGATGCTGAGGCTCAACATAATCCGGTTTATCATCTTTATTTTCTAAAATCTGTTCGGCGACTTCTTCCATTTTAACCGCGCCGAAAATTTGCGGATTATAACTGAAACTCACGCCCTTGAAATCAACTTTGCCGCCGGATTGTGTGAGAATCGTTTTTTCCTGAATTGATGCGAGCGGTTTAGCGACTTCGACCGTCATTTGCGATTGGACGGCTTTTGAAGTCGCTTGCTGACAACTCATCAATAGACAAGAGGCGAAAATCAATGCGATTGTTAATGAGTTTTTGCGCATAAGTTTTGTCCTAAGAATTTACGCTGCGAACCGTTAAAAGTAAAGATTTTTATTGAGCAAACAAAGAGATCTAATCGGCGAAAAATTCGACAGTCGCGACGTTTTTTGTTAATTTAGTGACGATGAGTTCTTTCTTTGCGCGACACAAAATAGGAAAAGTTTTAGCGGGTTTGCTCGCCGTTTGGTTGAGCGGATTCGTGCTGCTGTTTTGTTGCGGAGCGATGGCGGCGGCGGAAGCGCGCGGCGCGGCGGAATCTTGTCCGCTGGCGCGGGCGAAAAGCCATTGCGACAAAGCCGAGCGAGCGAAAAAAGACGCGCCGATTTTCGCGCTCAGTTCGAGTTTAACTTTCGATTGCTGCGGATTTTTACCGGCGGTTTTTGACAAGACTCGAAAAATCGAGAAAACGCCGCAAATCATCGGCGTCAGCCGCGCGAAAGTTGACGCGC
>SXVE01000575.1 GCA_005790265.1 Acidobacteriota bacterium
GATATTATTTAACGCGGATCGCCGAAGGTTTGACCGGTGAATTTGAAGTCAAAGTTTTGTGCGGTCAGCCGAATTACTCAGCCCGCGGAAGACGGGCGGCGAAACGGGAAGCGCACAAAAACGTCGAGATATTTCGCGCATTCGGCACGACGCTCGATAAAAACGTGATAATTTACCGGCTGATCAACATGTTGACGCTGAGCCTCGCGATATTCTGGAACGCGCTGCGCCGCTTTCGACAGGGCGATCAAGTGCTGGTGGTGACCAATCCGCCGAGCGTGCCGTTTATCATCGCCGCCGCTTCGCTCGCGCGCGGAGCGAGTTACGTTTTACTGATTCACGATAATTATCCGGAAATACTGATCGCCGCCGAAAAAGCGAAAGAAGATTCGGCATTGGTCAATGCGCTCAATTTTTGCAATCGCTGGCTGTATAAATACGCCGCCAAAATCATCGTTGTCGGTCGCGATATGAAAAAATTGGTCGAACGCAAAACCGAGGGCTTTGACGTGTCAATCGCAACGATTCCGAATTGGGCGGAGCTGGAAACGGTCGAACCGGCGCAACGCGCGGACAATGAACTGCTCAAAGAACTTAATCTGATTGACCGATTTGTTTTTTTATACGCCGGAAATATGGGTTATCCGAACGACGTGGAAAGCATCATTGCCTGCGCCAAACGTTTGCAGGGAGTTTTGCCCGTTCATTTTATTTTTCTCGGCGCGGGCGTGAAAAAAAATTGGCTGGTCAAAGAAGTCCAAGAAAACAGCTTGGTTAATGTCACGATTTTGCCGCCGAAACCGCGCAGCGAACAAAAAATATTTCTCAATGCGTGCGATGTCGCGCTCGTTTCGCTGGTCAAAAAAATGTGGGGCGTTTCGATGCCGAGCCGGACGTATAATATTCTGGCGGCGGGCAAACCGATTCTGGCGCTGACCGAAACGGATTCGGAGCTGGCGCAGGTGATTGCCGAAGAACAAATCGGCTGGTCGGTGCCGCCGGGCGAGCCGGATCAGTTGTGCCGCGCAATTGAAAAAATTTACCGATCGCGCGAACAACTCGGTGCGTTGCAAAATCGCGCCAGACAAGCAGCGCTCGACAAATATTCGTGCGGCACGGCAATCGAAAATTACAGCAAAACATTAAAACGCGTCTGATAACGTGTTAAAGATGCTGTATAAAATCAAGTGTAATTATCGAATTTTAGTTAAAAGACGATAAATGGCTGAAAAAATAATGCGGCGAGTTTTATTAACAGGTGCAACGGGATTTGTCGGTCAGGCGATTGCGGAAAAACTAGTAGCGGATGGGTTTGAGGTTTACGGCACCGGAAACCGTCGCAACGGTGAAACGCCGTTGATTTTGTCAGATGACAAAAAAATAAAAAAAATATTTCGCCTCGATATTTCCGATGCGAACGCTGTTAATCAATTGAAAGCCTTAGAGTTTGTGCCGGTGATTGTGCACTGTGCCGGATTGGCGCATCAATTCGGCAAAATTGAAAAGAAAAAGTTTTGGCAAATTAACGTCGTCGGCACGAAAAACGTTCTCGATTTGGCGGAAGAGCTGCGCGCGGAACATTTTGTCCTCATCAGCTCAGTGTCGGTTTACGGAAGCGGACAAACGAACCGGAAAGGCGTTTTAAAAGACGAAGAATCCGCGTGTTGTCCGCGCGGATTTTATGCGGAAAGCAAATTGGCGAGCGAGCGAGCCGCCGCTGAGTTTTGCCGTCGAAAAAATATTAAACTGACCGTTCTGCGCTTGGCGACGGTGATCGGAAAAAACGATCCGGGAAATTTTCGGCGTTTGATCGAGACGATTGCGCGTCGCCGTTTTATTTGGATCGGAAACGGTGAAAATTATAAAAGTCTGATTGAACGAGAAGATGTGGCGCGCGTTTGTGCTGCCGTGATCGAAAGCCGTGACGTCGCTGCGGAAATCTACAACGTGTCGGCTGAACCGCTGCAAATGGCGGAAATCGTTAAAATTATCGAGACCGAACTGGGCGTTGAGACGCCGGCGATCCGAATACCGGCGCGGATATTTTCTTTTTTCGGAAAATTGAACGAACGAACGCTGCGGGTGAAAAAAATCGCCGAGCTGATTGAAACCGTTGACCGGTGGCTTGCCGACGATGCCTATGCGAACGACAAGCTCAAAAAAAATCTGAACTTTGAATGCCGTTACAATGCGCGCGAAGCAGTCGCGCGCGAAACAAAATGGCTGAAAGAAATTAATCGGAAGCGCGCCGCTGAAGATTCGAGTGAGCAATAATCGGTTGTCGTTGAAAAGTAAAATGCAAAAAATCGAGTGCCGCCTCATAAAGAAAGTAAGCCGGTGAAAAAGTGTCAAAACGAAAAAAGAGTGATCAGACAAAAATTAGAAAAATTAGAAAAAAATTGAGTATTAGTAAAAGCGTAAAAAATAAGTTTGAGGAAAAAAGCGGAGAAATGCAGAAACAAGGTAAATGATTTTCTTTGTGTTGTTTACGGCGGCATTCGGTTTGACGGCGGCGGGAGTCGGACGGTTTCGCAACTGGTCGCTCAAAAAAAATATTCTCGATCTGCCGAACGAGCGCAGCTCGCACACGACGCCGACTCCGCGCGGCGGCGGAATCGTCGTTGTCATCGTTGCGCTCTCGCTTTACACGATTGCGGCGAACTTGATCACGGGCGATTTTTCAACGGCATATGTGGTCGGCGCAATTCTGATCGCCGCCGTCAGCTGGCTCGATGATTTATTTTCGATTTCCATCGTTTGGCGTTTCGCCGTTCACGCTTGCTGCGCGATTTTAGCGGTGTGGCAGATCGGCGTTTTGATGGAAATTCCGTTTTCCGGAAGAGAAAACGAATATTTGAAATTTGCCGAAGTGTTGATGACCGTCGGATGGATTGTCTGGCTGACGAACGCTTATAATTTTATGGACGGCATCGACGGCATCGCGGGAACGCAGGCGGTTACCGCCGGTTTCGGCTGGTGTTTAGTCGGAATTTTGTTCGGCGCACCGGCGACGGCGGCGTTCGGCGGCATACTGTCTTTTTCGGCGCTCGGATTTCTCGTGTATAATTGGCAGCCGGCGCGCGTTTTTCTCGGCGATGTCGGCAGCGCGTTTTTCGGCTACACGTTTGCGGTGCTGCCGCTGACAATAAAAAAAACGGACGACACGCAAATTCTCGTGCCGGTTATCGCGGTGCTTTTGGTCTGGTTTTTTATTTTCGACGCGGTATACACTTTTGCCAAACGCTTATTGCGCCGTGCAAAAGTTTGGCAGCCGCACCGCGAACATCTGTACCAGCGTCTGGTTATCGGCGGATGCAGTCATCGTCTGGTCACCGTTTTTTACGGAGTTAATTCGCTGACGATTTTAGCGGCGATGATTTTAGGGCTGAATTTGAGAGATTATTTTTTGTGGATCGTGATTATGCCGCTGATCGCGCAAACCGCCGGATTGCTTGTGTTTGTTCGGCTCCGGACAGGCAAATTAAATTCATAAAATTACGAATCGCCGGTCATAGTTCGATGAAATATGAATTCGGAAAATGAAAAGCCGATCAGCACGGTCAACAGCGAAAAAACCGCGATGAAAAAAGAAACGGAAAAAGAAACAGAAAAAGAGACGCAAAATGAGACGCAAACGCAAAAAGAATTAAAGACTGCGCCAGAGAACGCGTCGCAGGACCGGCGCGAAAAGCCGCTTCGATTCGGCATTGAAGCTTACGGCGTGCGCATCGGAATTGAAACAGAAAAGTTTTTTACCAAAAGTCAGATTAAAGCATCCTTAAAAAATGTTTTGCCGAATGGTTACGCTGAAATCGAATATGAAACCGCCGTTCATTATTTCAGCTTGAAAAAAATCGGTAAAGCTTATTTCATTTATAAAAATAATGAAATATATTTTGAGACCGAGAAAAAATTGTTTATCATCAATGCGCTCGACAGCCAGATTCGCATTACGGTCGCCGAATTTGCGGTTGGCAAAGTTTTCGTTCACGCGGGCGTTGTTGCCTGGAAAAACCTCGGAATCATGATTCCGGCGAGCAGCTTTCACGGAAAGTCAACGCTGGTCGCGGAACTGGTCAAAAAAGGCGCGGAATATTACTCGGATGAATACGCCGTGCTTGATGAAGACGGATTCGTTCATCCGTTTCCGAAAATGCTTTCGATGCGCGGCATTATTGACGATTACACGCAGAAAGATATTCCGGTCGAAGACTTCGGCGGCGTGCCCGGAACCAAACCGGTGCCGGTGGCTTTGGTGCTGATTACCGAGTATCAACAGAACGCGCTCTGGCGCCCGCAAACGCTTAGTATGGGAAACGGCGTGATGGAAATTTTGGCGCACACGATTTCGATTCGCAGGCAGCCGGAATTTTCGTTAAATGTGTTGAATAAAATTGCAAGACGTGCCATAATTTCTAAAACCCGAAGAGGTGAGGCTCGCCAAACCGCTGATTTATTGCTCGGGTTTTTTGACCAGCAAGCAATAAAAATTTAATATTATTATTTTTGAACACAAGAAACCGGAGGAGAATAAATGAATAACTCGCAGAATCCGTTGGCTCGTAAAGACGGATTAGTCGTACAGGAAATGCCAGAAGAAGTTTTGGTTTATGATTTGGCAACCAACAAAGCTCACTGTTTAAACCAAACAGCGGCATTTGTTTGGAAAAATTGCAACGGAGACAATTCGATCGGCGAAATCGTTTCACAGTTTAAAAATGAAACGGGAAAAAACGTTGATGAGGATTTGATCTGGTTGGCGCTCGATCAATTGAGCGACCGAAATTTGCTTGAAACAAACACGCCGGTGAAATTCGCCGGACAAAGCCGCCGCGCCGTTTTGAAAAAAATCGGTTTCGCATCGGTTGTCGCTCTTCCGGTGGTAGCTTCTTTAGTGGCACCGACGGCAGCATTAGCGGCAGCGTGTTCGGGCGTTCCAAACGGCGGTGCCTGTACCAATGGTATTTGTTGCGGCGGAGTATGCTGTGCGGGCGCACTCGCTTGTAACGGTAATGCGTGTCCGGCAGCTCAGGCGCCCGTCGAAGTTGAAGTTAAGAAATCCAAGTAATCGGTAGATTAAAAGCAGTTCAAAGAATTTTTCTCAAAATTGGATTGTACTCAACTTTTTACCGAACATTACAAAACAGCATTTTAATGCTTTGAAAACATAAAAAATAGCCGGAACAAAATGTCCGGCTATTTTCTTTTTTTTATGGACGAAAGTCAGAATGAAAAGGTTGATGAGCGTTGGCTGATTTTGCAGTTCAAAACGATCGAACATCATTTGTCGGAAGTGTTTAAACGTTTGCGTCAGCACGAAATCGAACCGATTTTGATCAAAGGCTGGGCGGCGAGCCGCAATTATCCCGAGCCCTGGAGGCGAATGTTTGCCGATGTGGATGTGGCGGTTGATCCGGCGGATTACGAAAAAGCGCTTCAACTTCTGCCGTTTTCCGGCGTGCAAGTTGATTTTCACAGCGGACTGCGTTATCTCGATTCGGTCGAATGGGCATCGCTTTATGGCAATTCGGAAACGGTCGCGGTTAGTGGCGTGCCGATTCGCCTTTTAAGCAGCGAGGACCATCTGCGTGTTTTATGCGTGCACTGGCTGAACGACGGCGGCGCCAACCGGCAGCGACTTGAAGATATTTATTACGCAGTACAGAATCGTCCGGCAAGTTTTGATTGGGAGCGGTGTCTGGGAGTGGTCGCCGAAAATCGCCGGCGGTGGATCGTCTGCGTTATCGGTTTGGCGCATCGGTATCTCGATCTGCCGGTTGATGATTTGCCTTTTGCCGATGAAGCGCGGCGGATTCCGGCGTGGTTGATCCGGGAATTGGAAAAAGAATGGTCGAGCGGAATTCGGCTTTTGCCGCTGGACATGTGTCTGCACGACCGGAAACTGCTTTACCAACAGATTCGCAAACGATTGCCGCCCAATCCGATTGAGGCGATGGTTGAAATGGACGGCGATCTGGAAGCCGCCAATAAATTGCTTTACTATCAACTGGGCAGCATTGCGATGAGAATTCGCCCGTCGGCGCGCCGTCTGTGGCGCGCCATATTCAGTAAAAAGCCGCAGGACAATGATGAGAACTGAAAATAATGTTCAAAAGGTATAAGAATAACCAACAGTGTGAAGAGAGCGCTTGGCGATGTCGCCAAAAATGCTAAAAATACTCGATGAAAAATTACACATTGGCACTGGAAACGGGAATCGGCGGCGGAAGCGTCGCGCTTTTTCGCGAACGCGAGTTGATTGATTCAATCGGGGGCAGCGGAGTGATTTCACGCTCCGAAGATCTGCTCGACGATTTGGCGTTGATTCTAAAGCGCAAAAACATCAGTAATACCAAAAAAAATCTCGGGAGATTGGTGGTTTCAAGCGGACCGGGAAGTCACACCGGATTAAGAATCGGTCAGGCTACCGCGTTTGGTCTCAAACACGGTTTAAATCTTGAATTAAATATTATTTCTTTGTTCAAAGCGCAGTATCTGGTAAGCGAAATAGCGGGAGAGGTTTTGTCACTGGTTAGAATTAACGAACAACAAATCGCGTGGCAGATCTTTAAAGACGGACTGCCCTTGGGCGAGCCGGAACAATCAGAAAAAAATGAATTTGAGCGCATTATAAAACAAAAACACAGCAATATTTCAATTTGTGCCAATCGCGAAGATTGTAAAATTTTCGGCAATTACGGCGACGAATATTCAGAAAAAAGAATATTCGTCGCCAGCGAGCTGCCCGCATTTTATATCGGAAGAGCATATCTGGACTTTAATGGGTCTGATAACATTAACACCTAATTAACTTACCAATAGATAGTATATAAAATAAAATTTGCTTGTTGCTTTTGGAAATAGGTGTTCATTATCACTGCAATAAAAAAATAAAAATATTAGAACGATTTAAGGCACAATTTTAAAATTTTGAAGCTA
>SXVE01000576.1 GCA_005790265.1 Acidobacteriota bacterium
ATGGTTTCGAGATCGCGCATTTCGCCGACTAAAATCACGTCCGGGTCTTGTCTTAATGAACCGCGTAAGGCTTCGGCAAACGAGCGCGTGTCAACGTCAACTTCGCGCTGCGTGATAAAGGATTTTTTGTCCCGGTGCAGAAATTCAATCGGGTCTTCGACCGTGACGATGTGCGAATTGCGCGTTTGATTGATGTAATCAACCAGCGATGAAAGCGTCGTTGATTTTCCCGAACCGGTCGTTCCGGTCACGAGAATCAAGCCGCGCTGTTCTTCGGCGATTTTGCTTAAAATCGGCGGCAGTCCCAAGTCCGAGAAACTTTTCACCGTGTCGGAAATAACGCGCGCGACGATGCCGATGGAATTGCGCTGCTGAAAAATATTGACGCGAAAACGCCCCAAACCGGAAACGCCGTAACCGATGTCCACTTCGTAAACTTCTTTAAAGTGTTGTTTCTGGCGGTTCGACATCATCGAAAACGCCATTTCGAGCGTTTCGTCCTGCGTCATTCGGTTGACGCCGGACAGCGGTCGCAGCTCGCCGTTGACGCGGATGACCGGATACGAACCGGCGCGAAGATGCAAATCCGACGCGCCGAAGCTCATCGCCATCCGCAATAAATCATCAATTCTGGTTGCCATATAAAAAGAAATTTTAGAAGTGTAAAAGCGCTTCGGTCGGAAAGATTTTAAGCTGGACTGCTGCTGAACGCCAAACGGTCACACAGAATTTTAACTCTTCGCGACGGAAAGCGTCAACAAATTTTTTTCCTCTTATAGACAGTTGCTGTTTTGCGTCGTAAAATCATTGTTTTATTTGGAGATATAAAGATGAACAAAGCAGGTCGGATCATTTCCGTCACACCGCCGTTTGCGATTCCGGGCGGCGAAATCTCAATCGAGTGCGAAGCGTTTAAGGTTGGCGGCGACAGTGAGTGCGCGTGTTTGATCGGCGGCGTCAAAGCGCATTTGATCGGCGCTTCAGCGAACCGCGTGCTGGCGCTCGTGCCCGCCGATTTTGATGAAACCGAAACGGAAATTCACCTCGAAAGCGGCGGCGAACAAAGCGAATCGTTCGCTTACACGGTCGGCAAAAAGCTCGCCGACGATCTGCACATCGTGGCAAATCCGGCGATTGATCCGAAAGACGATTCGATTATCGTCACGCGTTCCGGCACGCGCGGGCAAAAATTGCCGGTCACGTTGCTGCGGCTCGAAACCGACGGTTATTTGAGCGAAATGCCCGCCGACATTCTGACGCCGACCGCGATTGCGTTTAACCGCAGCGGCAATTTATTTGCGACGAACCGCACGGACGGCGAGGTGTGCCGCATCAATCACGACGAAGAAGTCGTGCCGTACGCAACCGGTTTGGGCATTGCGACGGGAATCGCGTTTGATAAAGAAGACGTCATGTATATCGGCGACCGGAGCGGCACGATTTACCGCGTCCGAGAATTTGGCGTTTCCGAACCTTTCGCCGTATTGGAACCGTCGGTTTCGGCTTTTCACATCGCTTTCGGACCGGACGGCAAACTGTATATCACCGCGCCGGGGTTGGCGAGTTTCGACGCCGTGCACGTCGTTGACGAAGACGGTTACGACGAAAAATATTTTCGCGGTTTCGGCAGACCGCAGGGATTAGCTTTTGACCGCGACGGGAATTTATACATCGCAGCAACTTTTCAGGGAATTCACGGCATCGTTCGCATCGCGCCGAACGCCGCATCAGCCGAAATGTTCGTCGCTGGAATGAACGTCGTCGGACTGTGTTTCACGCGCAAAGGCGAAATGATCGTCGCGACCAACGATTCGATTTATTCGGTTTCGTGCGGCGTCTACGGAACATTGTTGGATTAAATTACGAATTAGGAAATTACGAATTACGAATGGTAAAGCGTCAGAAAATTTCTTTATTTGATAAATGAACAGTGTCGCATTAGGAAATTTCGTAATTCGTAATTCGCAATTGATTCTATTCTTCCTCGTCGTGAACGCGAATTCTGCCCGCCGCGCGCGCTTCTTCGATTACTTTTGCCGACAAATTTCCGGGCAGCGGATCGTAATGCGAAAACTGCATATGATATGAGCCGCGCGCCTGCGTGACGGAATTTAATTTCGATTGATAATCGAGCATTTCCGACAGCGGAACCTGCGCTTTGATAACTTGCTGTTTGCCGCGCATATCCATTCCCGCTACTCGTCCGCGCCTGGAATTCAAATCGCCCATAATGTCGCCGGAAACTTCAATCGGACAGAAAACTTCGACGTCCATCATCGGTTCGAGCAGCGTCGGACGCGCTTTTTCGATTGCGTTGCGAAACGCTTTTCTGCCTGCCGCTCTGAACGAATGCTCGTCGGAATCAACCGTGTGATAACTGCCGTCAACCAGCGTGACTTTGAAATCAACGAGCGGATAACCGGCAATCGCGCCGCTTTGCGCCGCCTCGACGATTCCTTTTTCGATTGCCGGACGAAAATTCTGCGGAACCGCGCCGCCGAAGATTTTATCAACCCATTCAAAACCTTTGCCGCGTTCGAGCGGCTCGAAAACGCATTTGCAGTCGCCGAACTGCCCGCGTCCGCCCGATTGTTTTTTGTGGCGTCCCTGAACCTCGACCGTTCCCGTAATCGTTTCTTTGTACGGAACTTTCGGCGGATGCAGCGCGACTTCGACGTGATAGCGATTTTTGAGTTTATCAACGACCGTTTCAATATGTAATTGTCCCGAACCGCTCAAAATAAATTCTTTCGTCTGCGCGTCGCGGTCGAAATGCAGACTCGGGTCTTCTTCCAGAATTTTATGCAGCGCGGCGCTGATTTTATCTTCGTCGGCGCGCGATTTCGGTTCGATGGCAAAAGCGATGGCGGCTTCCGGATATTCGACCGTCGGGTAAACAATCGGATTCGCTTTGTCGCATAAAGTATCGCCGGTTTGCGTGTCTTTGAGTTTGACGACGGCAATAATATCGCCGGTTTGTGCTTCGTTTACCTTATCGAGATTTTTGCCTTGAATAACGTGCAGCGCGCCGAGTCGCTCGACAAATTCGCGGCTCTAATTCAATACGGCTGCGTCCGCTGAAATTTTCCCGGAAACGATTTTCATCACGTTGATGCGACCGGCAAACGGATCGGCAATCGTGCGGAAAACGTAAGCGGAAAACGGTTCGTCGTTGCTGTAGCGGCGCGTCGGGCGATCCATCAAACTGTTTTCGACGGCATTGCCGTATTCGGCTTCGTGCGTCGCCGGATTCGGCGCGAATTCGACGATGTGATCGAGCAAAATCGAAAGTCCGACGAGCGTGTTCGACGAAACGGCGTAAACCGGACAAAGTTTTGAATTGGCAATCGCTTTCGCCAAATTCGGGTAAATATCGGCTTCGTCCAAAGTGCCGTTTTCAAAATATTTTTCCATCAGCGCGTCGTCCGATTCGGCGACGATTTCGATCAATCGTTCGCGCGTCGCATCGAAAACTTCGCGTCCCTGTTCGGGCATCGGAATTTCTTTCGCTTTTCCGTTCTGATCGAATTCGTATGCTTTTTGATGAACGACGTCAACGACGCCGCGAAAATCCGCTTCCTGTCCGATCGGCAAAGTGAACGGCACGATTGAGCGCGCGAACGCGTCTTTCGCCGTGTCGAGCGCGTGTCCGAAATCGGCGCGTTCCTTGTCCATTTTATTGACGACCATCAAGCGCGGCAGCAGGAATTCGTTAGCGTACTGCCACGTTTTTTCCGTCTGCACTTCGATTCCGTTAACCGCATCAACCACGACGAGCGCGCAGTCGGCAACGCGCAAAGCCGGTCGCGCGTGCGCGACAAACGCGGCGTAACCGGGCGTATCAATCAAGTTGATTTTCGTGTCGCCGTGTTCGAGATGCGCGAAATTGTTGTTCAGGGAAACTTTCCGCTCAATCGAATCTTCGTCGTGATCGGTGACGGTCGTGCCTTCGTCAACTTTTCCCCAACGCGCGGTCGCTCCGGCAACGTGCAGCAGCGAACTCACTAACTGAGTTTTACCCGCGTCGCCGTGACCAATGACAGCCAAATTTCTAATATTTTCGGTTGAAAACGCTTTCATAGTCGGCAAAATTCTCCTTTATATTTATTATTTTCGGCTAAATTCCAATGGAAAGATTACAGATTCCGAAACAGAACAGCTTCGGAACGTTTTACGAATCGGACTTTAGGTAAGAATGTAATTTAAACGACATCAATCAAAAGGGCAAGAAAAATATCATTTATTTAAGCGCCTTTTCCGCCGCGTAAAAAATCGAAAAACACGGCGTAAAATATACACTTAACGCGTTTTAAATGATGCCGACAGAGAACTTTCGGCGAGCGCGGCGATCAAACAAAAACTAATGCCGGAAAAAGCGAAACTAATCGAGCGGCAAAAATCGGCGGCACGCTCGTTCATAATTTATTACGCGGCATTAGCGAGCTATAAAAAATACTTGTCATATCGAAATAAAAAAGTAGAATTAGGTGAAAATCCGATGGGAGAAAAAATGAATAGAAAAGCTTACTGGCACAAAGCGTTTGTTGGCGCGCTGTTGATTTGGAGTTTCGCGGTCGGAATCTTGCCGGTGCGCGCGCAGGATTTGGTCGCCGTCAGCGATATTACCGGCGGATCGAGCATTTTCGTTTTCCGCGCATCGCGCAAAGCGCCGCCGCGCAATTTCGTTTCAACGACGAAAGCAAAGCGAGTTAAAGCGCAGCGCGTCGAAACCGCGCGCAAGGTGACCAGACAATTTACGACCATCGCCAAAGTCGCGCCGCGCCGCACGCGCTCAAAATCGGTTGATCCGTTCAATTTGCCGCCGAGTCCGAATTCGATGCCGAAAGAAGAAGCGGCGCGCAATCTCGCGGGCGTCGGCGAATATTATATGGACAAGGAAGATACGGACAAAGCGCTTTATTATTTTCGCGAAGCGAATATGCTCGACGCCAAAAATAAAAGCGCGCAGTTCGGTTTAAGCGAAGCGCTCGCGCTCAAAGGAAACCAGTATCTAGCTGGCGAAAAACCGGAAACGGCGAAAAAGTTTTTCGATGAAGCGCTTTCATTTAACCCGAAAAATGCCGTCGCTTACTACGGCATCGGCGGCGTTTTCGACGATTTGGAAAAAGAAGACGAAGCGCTGGTCAATTACGAAAAAGCGCTGGCGATGGACAAAGATTTAACCGAAATTTACGTTCCGCTCGGAATTATTTATTACCGCAAAGGAGAAATCGCCAAAGCTGACGAATTTCTCAGCAAAGCGCTGAAAATTTCGCCGGACAATCCTGAAACGCAGTATTTTTTAGGCTTGGTTCGTTATTCGCAGAATCGCAATGAAGAAGCGTTGACGGCGCTTAAACGCGCCGCCGCAAACGAATCGAACAGCGCCGAAGCGCATTATTACGCCGGAAAAGCGTTGAAAAGATTGGAACGCGACGACGAAGCGCTGACCGAGTTCAAAGAAGCGGTGCGGCTCAAGCCGCAGTATTTTGAAGCGGTCTTCGATCTCGGTTCGATCAATTACGAATTGGGAAACTTTCCGGAATCGGTCAAATATTTCAAGGAAGCGACGCGGCTGAAAAACGATAATTTCGAGGCTTACGCCAACCTCGGCGACGCTTACCGGCAAGCCGGAAGTTTTAACGATGCCGAAAGCGCATACAATCTGGCGGTAACTTTTATGGAACGAATGAAAGATTATAACCGCGACGATTTGGCGCAGATTTACAGCTACGCCGGTTACGTCGTCGGCAGACAATGCGAAATTAATCTGAAAACCAACGTTCCGTGCCGCTGGTCGGCGACGATTAAAAATCTCGAAAAAGCCGTCGAACTTTCGCCGAACGCGTCCGATTACACGAATCTCGGCTGGGCGTATTACAACGCGGGCAAAACCGATCTGACGCGCGGCAGAGAAGCGGAAGGCAAACCGAAGTTAGAGCAAGCGAAAATCGCTTTGCAAAAAGCCATCGCGATGAATCCGTCGTTTGTCGAAGCTCCGCAGCTCAATCTCGGCGTCGCGCTGATTGATCTGGGCGAGTATTCGGCGGCGGTTGACGCGCTGCGCGCCGTGAAAAAGAAACGTTCCGATTGGAGTTTTGTCAGCTACGCGCTCGGCGTCGCTTATTTCAAGAACAACGATTTCAAAAATGCCGCCAGTGAGTTTCGCCAAGCGGTTGACAAAGACCCGAAATACATCGCCGCGCTGTCCGGTCTCGGCGAAGCGGAATTTAAGGGCGGAAACCAAAAAGAAACCGAAAAAGTAATCGGCAAACTGAAATCTCTCAACGCGGTCAGCGAAGCGCGAAAGCTGGAAACGCTGATCAAATTGGCGAATTTCGGCAAGAAATATTGATTTTCCAAATAAAAAGCTAACGAAGCAAACGGCAGTTTATTCCGCCGTTTGCTTCGTTGTTTTTTCAAAGAATTTTATCAATCTGACGGCGCTTACGCACGAATCAGCAAATAAAAAATGGATTTTATTTTACAGGAAAACGTGCCGCTCGCGCCGCTGACGACTTTGAAAATCGGCGGAAACGCGAGATTTTTCGTGCGCGCCGAAACTGCACAACAGATCATCGCCGCGCTTGATTTCGCCGAGGAAAACGAATTCCCGATTTTCGTTCTCGGCGGCGGCAGCAACATTCTCGTCGCGGACGAAGGCTTCGGCGGCTTAGTCGTGCAAATCGCCGTCAAAGGCATCGAAATCAAAGAAAATATCGTGACGGCGCAAGCGGGCGAAGATTGGGACGGATTCGTCAAATCGTGCGTTGAAAATGATTTGCAGGGAATTGAATGTCTAAGCGGAATTCCCGGTTTGACGGGCGGAACGCCGGTGCAGAACGTCGGCGCTTACGGACAGGAAGTTTCGGAAACGATTGCGAAAGTGCGCGTTTTCGACCGGAAAAGCAAAGAAATTCTCGAGTTAACCAACCAAGATTGTCAATTTTCCTATCGCGCCAGCCTTTTTAACGCGACGGCGAAAAATCGGTTTATTGTGCTTGCCGTCACTTTCGCTTTGAATAAAAACGGCGCGCCGAAAATCGTTTATAAAGATTTGCAAAATCATTTCGGCGATTATCAGCCGAATTTGCGCGAAACTCGCGAGGCGGTTTTGGAAATTCGCCGCGCTAAATCTATGGTCATTGACGAACTCGACCCAAACGCAAAAAGCGCCGGTTCGTTTTTCAAAAATCCGGTTGTGCGACCGGAGAAATTGGCTGAAATCGTCGTCCTTGCGCGACAATTCGGCGTCGAAGATGTTCCGCATTTTCCGGCGGCTGAAAACGAGTTCAAAATTCCGGCGGCGTGGCTGATCGAAAACGCCGGTTTTTATAAAGGTTACGTCAAAAACGAAGCGGGAATTTCCACGCGTCACACGCTCGCGCTCATCAATCGCGGCGCGGCATCGGCATCGGACATCCTCGCGCTGAAAAACGAAATTCAAACGGCGGTCAGAAAGAAATTCGGCGTTGAATTAACGCCCGAACCGATCTTTGTCGGCTTTTGATTGATGTGAAATCTTGTTAAAAGATGCGAAAGAAAATTACTGATATCGCTGGAAATTAATTTCTAAATTATCGAAAATGCGCGTTTAGTTGAACGCGCATTTTTTTTGTATAATTACGGGTTTAGAAAATCATGCCGAAAAGAACAGACATTCATAAAATTTTAATCATCGGTTCAGGTCCGATTGTCATTGGTCAGGCTTGCGAGTTTGATTACTCCGGAACGCAGGCGTGCCGCGCGCTCAAAGAC
>SXVE01000577.1 GCA_005790265.1 Acidobacteriota bacterium
CGCGCACGGCTTCGGGCAATTCGCTTAAAATTTCGCCGAAACTTTCAAACGGCGGCAACTGGATGCCTTTTTGCCGCACGACCGGCGCGTGATTTTCCTTTTGCACGAACAAAGCGTATTTGCCGACCCCCCAACGTCCGGTCAAAGTCAGAATCAAAAGCTGCGCGACGGCTTCGGGTTCGAGCGTCGCCGTCAAACCGCGCACGAGATCAAGCAGCGCGCGCAGTTCCTGAACTGTTTCGTTCAGCTGAAAATTGAATTTCTGCGTTTCATCGTGCGCTTTGGCGTTGGCGATGGAACTGGCGGCGATGCCCAAAATCGCGTGCAGCGATTCGGTTTCTTCAACGGAAATTTCGCCGTTCGGCGGTTTGCCGATGCCGAGGTAACCGATTGGATTTTCCCGATTACCGATTGGATAGAACGTTTCGATGCCGCTTTCGCGCAGCGAATTCTCGTTGAAATCGTCGCCGATTTTTGCGTTTTTTACGCCGCGCAGCTGCGCGATTTTCATTTTCCCGTCGCCCGCCGCCACCGCGACCAAGCCGCGCCCGACGAGCGTTCTGCCCATCACGGTGCGCAAAAGATGTTTGAGCAAACTGTCGAGATCGAGCGAAGAATTTAACAGCTGCGCCGATTCAAGCAAGGACTCAAGCCGCGTCGCATCGAGTATTTTGGCTGACATAAGTTTCAATTGATAATTGAAAATGGATAATTGATAATCTACAAAGTTTCTTCGTTATCAATTAACCATTATCCATTATCAGTTTTCTTCAATCGTTTGCTCATATGGAGCGCGTTTTTTTTGCCCGGTTCGATTTCGTAGCGCACTTCGTCCATCAAGGTTTTCATCAGGCGCATTCCCAAACCGCCGGTTTTTCGTTTGCTGATTAATTGTTCGAGTTCTTCCTGATTGACATCCGCCGGAACGAAACCTTTGCCGGTGTCTTCGATGTCAATCGAGAATTCCTGTTCGTCGAGCCGCGCGCGGACGATGACTTCTTTGTTGACGTCGTGACCGTAAGCGTGTTCGATCACGTTGGCGCACGCTTCGTCAACGGCGAGTTCGAGTTTGGCGACTTCTTTTTCGTCAAAACCGGCTTGCGTCGCCGCGCTCGAGACGAATTCACGAATCAAGGCGAGATTTTCGGTCGAAGACGGCACTTGCAGCGTAAATTTTCGCTCGACAGTTTCCATTTAGTAAGCCGCCTCCCAATCGGTCGGTTCGCCGAATTTTTCTTTCGCCTGTTCGACATCCGGGCAAAAATGAAACAGCGTTTCAAAGCCCAAAATCTCGAACGGCTGTTTTACTTTTTCGCTTAAACCGCAGATTTTGATGTCGCCGCCCGCGTCGCGCACTTCTTCGACGAACCCCATAAAAACGCCTAAACCGGCGGACGAAATATACGTCAGTTTCGCGCAGTCAACGACGATGTTGTTTTGCCCGTCGTCAATCACTTTTTGAACAGCTTCTTCAAATTCCGGCGCGGTGTGCGCGTCAACCGCGCCGTCGAGCCGGATCACGGCGAAATCGTCTTCGGAATCGGTCGTTACCGAAAATGGGTTTGGCATAAAAAGTTTGTTCTCCTCGAAAAATTAAAATTAGATTTATTGTGCGAATAAAGATTTGGAATTACAAATCTGCAATCCGAATTTTCAAACGATTTTCAGGACGACGAATGTTACATCATCGTCCGCCGGTCTGCCGTTCGCCCAATTTTCGCTGACTTTGACCAGTTCATTGATGATTTCCTGCGATGAAAAATCAGCGATTTGCGGCAGAACTTCGGCGGCTTTGTCGAAACCGAGCATCTCGTCGGACGGGTTGAACATTTCGGGAAAACCGTCGCTCATCAGCACGACGCAATCGCCGGAAGCGAGCGCGATTTCGCGTTCCTGATACTTGGTTTTCGTAATGCTGCCAAGCGGCATCGCGCGCAGACTGATTTCTTCGACCGTTTTTGTTGCGGCGCGATAAATCAGCACCGAAGGCATTCCGGCGACGCATAAATTCATTGCGCCGTCCTTAATTTTCAGCATCGCCATCGCCATAAACAATCCGCGCAAATTCATCTTTTTCAGCGCGCCGCTCGTTTGCGACAAAATTTGCGGAATGTTTTCCTGTCCGGCAAAGGCGTTGAACAAACTTTTTGTCGCCGTCACGACCGAACCGGCGCGCAGTCCGTGTCCGGTCGCGTCGCCGACCGCGACCGTTAAAGTTCCGTCCGCGCTTTCGTGAAAATCGTAATAATCGCCGCCGACTTCGGTCGCCGGTTTCATATACGCCGCGATTTCCAAACCCGCGATGTTCGGCAATTTTTTCGGCAGCATCGAAAATTGCAGCTGGCGCGCTTCTTCGAGTTCCTGCGCGCGGCGTTCGTTTTCGGCTTCGACGACGAGCAAACGCGATTTTTCTTTTTCGTGTTCGACCGCTTTGATCAACTGCGCTTCGAGGTCGTTGCTCGTGCGGGCGAACTGGCGGGCGAGAAAAACGGCGTTGGCGATAATCAAAGCGGTCAGGCAGATGAATTGACCGATGTACAAATTCGGCGAATTTTCGCCGAAAGCGATGGCTAAAACGGTGGACGACAAACTGGCGATAATAAACGCCGCGCCGACGATGCCGAGAATCCACGAATTATCAACTTTTCGGCGCACGGCGCGGACGATGACAATCGAAACGCTGACGATATTCCAGATCATCACCACGAAAAAGATGAGAAAACCGGGAATGAAAAACAAAAACGAAACGAGCGTTCCGAAACCGAGCGACGAGAAAATCACCAGCAGCGCACTCAAAAACCAAAGTCCCGCCGTGACGCGCAAATAGCGCGGCAGACGATTTTCCAGAACCGTGTAAAGATAAGCGAGAAACGTGGTGAAATAAACCGCGCCGGTGAACATTCCGATCAGCATATTGGAAATCATTCCGCCCGAAGAAAACGCTTCGTAAGCGACGATGCTGATCGCTTCGGAAAGCAGAAAAATGCTGTAAAACAAATTTCCGCGCTGGCGCGGGTAAAGCATAAACAACAGCAGATGCAGCAGTCCGAGCGCGAGACAGATGCCGAACGTGCCGCCTCGCACGCTTTTGGTCAGCGCCGTGTTGCTTAAAAATTCGGCGATGCTCGAATTAAGCGGCGCGACGCGCATTTTAAAAGCGAGCGGTTCAAACGGATATTTTTTCGCCTGCGTGTTTGAATAACGCACCGCGATCAAATGCGTCGTTCCTGATCCGATGTTTACGCCGAGCGGCAGTGCGCGCGGATTGTAAACTTTTTCCTGATTCGCGTCGGCGGAAACCGTGCCGAAATTCTGCACCAGTTTTCCGTCAACGTAAATCTCCGCCGCGCCCGGCTGACTGATCGCCAATCCGAGCGGCTGACCGGCGAGCGATTCGTCAACATTGAGCCGCAGCCGAAACCAGCCGATACCGTTCCAGCCGCTTTTCGGCGGCGCGAAAACGCTGACCGCTTCAGGCGGCAGCGTTTCCCAATCCGCATCGGTCGTTTCCGGCAAAGCCCAGCTCGCGTCATCGCCGGATTGATATTTCCAAATCTGCGTGTGGAGCTTGCTCAAACGTTCGTCGCGCAAATTCTCCGCCGATAAAACCAGCGGTGTCGGTTCGGGTTTCGGCGCGGCGGAATTCGCGTTCGGGTCGGCGTTCGCGCTCTTTTGCTGTTCCGCGCGCCGCTTGCCTTCTTCTATTCCCCGGTCGAATTCCTCTTTGAATCTTCCGCAGCCCGCCGCGATGACGGCAAGCGCGAAAACGAGCGCGAACAGCCGCACCGTTGTAAAATAACGATAGTCGAAAACGAGTTTTTTCATAGATTCAGACGCGCTCAAACTCAGAAACCTGAGCGGTCAAGCCGATAGATTTGCGATTGGTAAATTGTATTTAAAAATATTACCAGATTTTGAGTTTTCCCGCGCCGCATCTCTTCAGCGCGAAAAATTTTAACGGTTGCACCGTAAAACGACAAATGTCACGTCGTCGTCCGCCGGTCGCGCGCCCGCCCAATCGTCCGCCGCTTCGACAAGACGACGAACGATTTCATCCGGCGACGACGCAACGTGAGCGATTTCGCGCAGAATTTCCGCCGCTTTGCCGAAACCGAGCATTTCGCCCGCTTCGTTGAACATTTCGGGAAAACCGTCGCTCAGCAGCACAACGCAGTCGCCGGAAGCAAACGCAAACTCCTGTTTTTGATACGCGATTTTCGCAATCGCGCCGAGCGGCAGCGCTTTGATATTGATTTCTTCAACTCGTCTCGTTTCGCGGCGGTAAATCAAAACCGGCGGCATTCCGGCAATGCCGATTTCCGCTCGATTGTCTTTGATTTTCAAAATGACGAGCGCCATAAACAATCCGCGCAGATTCATCTTTTTC
>SXVE01000578.1 GCA_005790265.1 Acidobacteriota bacterium
ACCGGCAATCTCGAGTCAACCACAAGCGGCATCATCGAAGAAATGCTGTTCAAACTCAACCGCGAACACGGCATCACCTTAATCATCGTCACGCACGATGACGATCTCGCCGCCAAATGCGACCGCATCATCGAACTCAAAGACGGCGCCATTATCAGCGACCGCCGCCGCGCGTCAATCGTCCGCCAATAACCAAAAAACCGCCGCATTTTAACTCGAAGCCGTCGCGCTGATCGTGCATATTCGCTGATTTGTCGTTGGCACGCAGCAATCTGCGCTTTGAATGCAGCGAATAAGACTCTGGACGTGCGCGTCCAAAGTCGGAACGTGCTCTACCGAAGTTCGGTAACGCGATACTAAGGTTCGGACGTGCTCTACCAAACTCGGAACGTGCTCTACCAAGCTCGGAACGTGCGTTACCGAAGTCGGAATGTGCGTTACCGAAGTCGAGTAGCGCGTTACTGAAGTTCGGTAGAGCGTTACCGAAGTCGAGTAGCGCGCGTGCGAAGTTGAATAACGCTTTATTGATTGCGGAATCGAACGGTGAATCATTGAAAAACAAGCAATCTAAGTAAAAAATGAAAATTCGGCGGCGAATATTTCTTCGTCGGCGTTAAACATCGCGGCGCGAAAGCGTGTTTAATTGTTGTTAATGTTGATGTTTACTGATTGCCAACCGTGTTAAAATATTTTTATTGACAAGCGCGTTTGTTTTGAGGCACAATCTTTATTGTCAACGCGCGAAGTTGACGTGCTTATCACAAGCGAGAGGTACGCCGCTCCCAACTTTTCGCGATTCCTGCCTTGTTCCATCCGTTTAGGCTCAACCCATCCGATCAACAACCAATTCTCGCAATTAAAGGAGTAACAACTTATGCCAATGAGTCCGAAATCCATCGAAGAAAAAATGACAAAAATGCTGAACGCGTGGAGAACGCTGACGCCGAAGAAAACATACGGCGGTTTGACGCTCGAACAATTTGAAGCGTTTGTCAATGATTCGCTCGGCGCGCGCGCGTCCGTGGCGGCGGTCGAAGATAACAGAATGCAGGCGATTGCCGTGCGGGAAGCGTGCGATTATGTTTTTCTCGCCAAGTCAGAACTCGTCGTCGCGGGCGTTCTGGCTGATCCGACCGAAGGCGCCGACTCAGCAATTTACGAAGCGTTCGGCTACGTTCGCAAATCCGCCCGCAAATCAGGTTTAACGCGCAAAGCGAAAGCCGCGAGAAAAGAAGCAGCATAAACAAAATTCGTCCGACAATGTTAATGGTTTATTCGACCGGCTTTGCAAATAAGCCGGTCTTTTTTATGCGCGCTCGCAGAAAACTCCGCAGCGGCAAACGTGAAAGCCGCCTGCGCCGCAGAAATGTTCCGTATTGTAATGTAAAGCACAGTGAAATTAATTTTATTGTTTTAAAGTATAAATGAATAGGGCAAGCTCGGGTAGAATACGGCTTGCACGCAAGTCAGTTAAAACGTCCCAACTTCGCTTTAGTCATCTTATTTTTGGCTTCCACATTGATAGGTGCGTTTGATCTGCGAAGACGAGAATTCGGGACCAAAATCCAATCCTTAAAAATAAGAAACGCCGGATGATAAGACGTGTCTCCATCATCCGGCGCTTGATAAAAAAGTTCTGGCGCAAATAAAACGCTTGTCATATTATATAACCTCGATTTCGATTCGCTCTTAACCCATTTAAAGGACAAAATAAATATGACAAAACTACTCCTTGCCGGTTTGCTGCTGTTCGTTTTTGTTTTTCACGCTGCCGCGCAGACGGAAAACATCGTTTGGGAAAAAGATTTCAAAGCGGCGCAGGCGCTCGCGCTCGAAACCGGACGCCCGCTGTTATTAGATTTCACCGCGCCGTGGTGCAAGCCGTGTCTGGCGATGGACAAAGAATTCTGGGTGCTCGCCGATGTGGTCGCGGCAACCAAACCGTTCATCGCGGTCAAAGTGGATTTCGACAATCAAAAGAATCTCGTCGGCAAATACAACGTCAGCGCGATTCCATACGTTTTATTCGCCGATCCGCTCGGCAATATGATTACTTTCCGGCGCGGTTTCGGCGCGAAAAACGTCAAAGAGCTGAATATGATTTTAGCCGAGATGCCGAAAGACTTTTCGCCGGTCAAAAAGCATTACTCCGCCATCGAACTGAAAAAAGACGACGGCGCGGCGCTGCTCGGCATCGCCGACTTTTACCGCAAAGCGGGAATGCTGCAATTAAGCAACACGTTTTACGAACGCGCGGCGCGCACACCGGAAATCAAAGCCGACGCCGAAAAGACCGAACGCGTCGCGGCGACCGTCGCGCTCAATGAATACACGATCAACGATTTTCGTCCCGCCGTCGCGCATATTGACGATTACCTGAAAAATTATCCGACGGGCAGATACAGCGAGCTGTCCATCGCCGCCGCCGCCATCGCCAGCATCAAGCTCGGCAAAAATAAACAAGCCGACAAATACGCGGCACAGCTCAAAACGGAATTTCCCGCTTCAAAAAATCACGCCGCCATCGCCGCCGCTTACGAAGAAGCGAAAAATAAAAAAGACAAATAAAAACGTCGTCCGGCAGGCAGCAAAACTTTGCCGCCGGACGCCGGAATTTCTGCCGCGCGCCGCAAAAACGATTCGTTCGCCGGGCGCGCGGCGTCATCGCGTGCCGCCGCGCGCCGTTTCGTATTTTCTGCAAACAAAACCGCGTCCGGCAGCGTATCAGACGACGGCGGATATCCGCGTTTAACGTATGACATTAGCCGAGCTGATTCGCATTTCCAATCGCAACCTGCTGCGCAGCAAGATGCGGACTTTTCTGACAGTGACCGCGATTTTTATCGGCGCGCTGACGCTCGTTCTGACCAACGGTTTGGGCGGCGGTCTGCGCGATTACGTCGAAAAACAGGTCAAAAGCATCGAAGGCAAAAACATTCTGTTCGTGCGCCGCAAGCCGCCGACCGAAGACGCCGACCGCGCGCGCGGCGACAAACCGCGCGAATATCAGGAAACGCAGACGGACGAGCAAGGCAATCAGGTTGACCCGAACAATCTGCGCATTTCGCTCGCGCAGGCGGAATCGTTAAAGCGGGAACTGCCCGAAGTGTCGGCAGTCACGCCGTTTTATTACATTGACGCGGAATACATCACGCTCGACGGACAAAAGAAGTATCAAGTCGGACTCGGAATGCTGTCGGACGGCATCGTGCAAAAGACGGAAGCGGGCAAGACGATTGACGGCGCGGAACAAATAATGCTGCCCGTGTCGCTCGCCCGCGCGTTCGACGAAAACATCAATGCGCTGATCGGCAAAACAGCGACAATCGGCTACAAAACCGGTCGCGGCGGCGTGATGAAAACGGTGAGTTTGAAAATCGTCGGCGTTTCGACCAAAGGAATGATGGCGAATTACAATTCGTTCGTTGACGCGGCGACGGCGCGAAGAATTTACGACGAACAAAACGCCGGAACCGACGATTACAATCTTTTCGGCAGCTTGACGTTTCGCTTGACGACGGCGAATGAAGATCGCGTCGCCGCCATCAAACGCACGCTCGGCGAAAAAGGCTTTGCGGCGGAAACGTTTGCCGACCGCGACAAGCGAACTTACGACGGCATCGGCATTTTGCAAATCGGACTCAACCTTTTTGCCTTTATCGCGCTGCTCGCCGCGTCGTTCGGCATCGTTAACACACTCATCATCGCCGTGCTCGAACGCACGAAAGAAATCGGATTACAAAAAGCCCTGGGAATGAATCGCGGAAAAATATTTCTTTTATTCTCGATGGAGTCGGTTTTAATCGGATTCTGGGGCGCGACATTCGGCATCGTCGGCGGCATCATCATCGGCAAAATCGCCAATTTCATTCTCGCCCGCGCGTATCTCGAATCGTTTGAAGGCTACACGATTTTTGTTTTTACCATTCCGTCAATGCTGTTCGTTTTAATTCTCGTGTGCCTGATCGCATTCGCGGCAGGCGTCCTTCCGGCTTTCCGGGCGAGCCGCTTAAACCCGATTGAAGCGTTAAGATACGAATAAACGAAAAAGCCGGTGATGCCGAATGAATCATCGCGCCGCCGAACCGACGCCGGCGATGATAGCGACGATGATTAAGATAAGAATCACGAGCGCGGCGATCTTGATCCAGCTGTACGGGCGTTCGCCGTGAACTTCGCCGGTTCTGCCGTTGATGACTACCTGAAAACTTTTGTTGTTAAAGCGATACGCTCCGGCGTAAACGGGCGCGAGCAGATGTTTGAAGCGAATGTCGGCAAACTCCGGCGTCATCGAACTGATGCGCTGCTGATCGCCGCCGATGTCGCGCCGCACGTCACCGGCGATCACGTCCGCCGCGATTTCCTTGAAACGCGCGAAACCGTCTTCCAGACTCACTTGGTAAGTCTGCGCTTTATGACCGGCGAGAGATGCCGGGTCATAAGGCACGAGTTCGGCGAAATTCCACTGCAAACTTTCCAAGTAGGCGGGCAAAACGGTTTTGCTCGCCGGAACGGGCGCGTCGTCAAAATGTCTCGACACGTGACCGGCGGCGTAAGACCAGCGCGTGCGAACGACGGTGCGCGTTTTTCGTTCGCCGTTTTCGACGTAAGATTCGGTGTCCGTATAATTGTCGCCGCGTTCGCCCGTGTAGTCGGTTTCCGATTCGGCGTCGAACGTCCAGAACGGAATGTAAACGCTGCTCGTTCGATCATGTTCAGCGAGCGTTTTCAATTTGTTCGGCGCGAACCACCTAGACGCCGTCCACGATTTCAAATTCGCGAGCGCTTGTTTATCGGTCACGGCAAACGGCAGCACGCTTTCGGGCGCGACGAGCGGATCGGCGGCTTTTGGCTGCGCGACGATTTTCCCGCCGCAGAAATCACATTGTCCGGCGGTTTGCGGCGGCAGAAAAACGACGGTCGCCGCGCACGACGAACACGAAACTTGCATCGCGCCGGTTGCCAACGGCTGCAGACGCTGATTTTCCGGTCGCAGATACTCGTAAAAATCATATTCCGAGATTTCGCGCGCGCCCGCCGCGATTTCTTTGGCGAAACCGCAATACGGACAATGAAGTTTGCCGATTTGCGGATCGAAAACCATATTCGCGCCGCACGCGTCGCACAAATAACGATTGATGTTCGACTTATCAATAACAGGTGATTCTTGCATCGCTAATGATTTTAATAAGAACGAATGAAATTTGAAAAGACAAACGGCACGCTTGACACGAAAAATCCGAAACCCGAAATCTGAAATCCAAGATACGCCGTTTTACGGCAGAAATGAGCCTTTGCCGTTGCGACCGATGCGCATATTGATTAGAAAATCGAGATAGCGGCGTTTGAGTGCGGCGGGCGCGAGATATTCGGTAATGCCGACGGCTTGGCGCGATTTGCCGTCGGCGAGAACGAGCGTCATTTCGCTTAAAAATCTTAAATAGAAAAAGCTCGAATCAATGACCTGACGATGTTTGACGCTGAGACGCAGATTATCTTCTGACGTGAAACTCATTCGCGCCGGGTATTTAATGCCGAATTTGTCTCGCGTAAAATCGGTTTCGGCGTAAACCGCATCGCGTTCGCGCAAAGCTCCGTCGCGAATGACCAGCAATTTCGTGACGGGAGTTTCGGAATTAACTTCGGCGTAGCGATAAAAGACGGCGGTCGAATCGGCGAAATGAACTCTGCCCCAATGCCAATCTTCGACCGTTTCGGGCAGCCAGCGATTGTCGAGATTATGGTCGTGATAACCGCTGCCGCGAAAATGTCTGATGTCGGCAATCGCGTTTTTGCGGTCGAAAACCGT
>SXVE01000579.1 GCA_005790265.1 Acidobacteriota bacterium
ATTTTTTGAATTTTTTGCAAAAATAAATTAAGAACTGATAACAGACTCTTCAAAGCGAAAAATTATATTCTAGTACCGTAACTACTGTAACTGGCTTTTTATCTTTTATTGCCGGTTCAAATTTAATAGTCTTCGCCGCAGCCAAAACATTTTCGGTTAATCCGTCAGGAAGGCTTTGAAATGGGAAAACGAATCCGATTTTACCATCTGCGCCAAATTCAACAGCTATTTTTACAGTTCCCGAAGTCAAATTTTTTTCGGCGGATCTTGTGTAATTCGCTTGCGGTCTCGAAACGATTTTCAGTTGTTTATCATAAACAGTCAAATTTTTTTTGTAGATGACATTTGTTCTATGAAACGCTTGCACAGCAGCAACATCTTTTTTCAATTTAACGTAAGATGCTCCCAAATAAAGCCATGCGGGACGATTATCTTCTTCAGTTTTGACGATTTTTTGCAGTACTTCAACTGCTTGTTGATATTCTCCTTGACGATACAACTCAATTCCTTTTTCACGTTCGGTTTGAGCTAAGTTAATTGTTGTTAAAAAAAATAAAGTCGAAAGGATAAATAGAATTTTATCAAAACGAAATCGCATAATTTTAATTGTTTAAGAAGTTTAGACTTACTAAATTCAAACTCAATAAGGGAAGAAAGAAGGCGGAAAACTATTATATTTTCCGCCTTCTTTCTTCAGGATTTTGCGAAACTAAATACCCGCGCCGTGGCATTTTTTGAATTTTTTGCCGGAGCCGCAGTAGCAGGGTTCGTTGGATTTGACTTTGGGTTGGTCGCGTTTGAACGGCGTGTGGCGGACTTCTTCGGTGTCGCCTGCCGTTGCCGCCGTTGCCATTGCGCCGGTGAAAGCCATTCCTGCCGCTTGTTTGCGGGCGCGCTGTTGTTCGAGGCGTTCGAGGCGTTCGATTTCTTCCTGTTCGTCTTTGACGACGATTTCGAGGTTGAAAAGCGCGCGCGTCGTCTGCGTATCAATACGGTCGAGCATATCCTGGAACATATCGAACGACTGTTTTTTATACTCGACGAGCGGGTCTTTCTGACCGTAGCCGACGAGTCCGATGCCTTGTTTCAGATGGTCAATCGAAAGCAGGTGATCTTTCCACTGCGAATCAATGATGTTGAGCATTATGTAACGCTCGTAAGCGCGCAGGCTTTCGGCACCGGCGAGCTTTTCTTTTTCCTCATAATCGGAAATCGCTTTTTTCCAGACGGCTTCTTCTACTTGATCGGGATTCATGCGCCGGAAATCCACGTCGGCGTCTTTTGCCGGATCAACGCGATAAATGCTTTCGATTTCCGCCGCGTAAGTGTCGACGTCCCAAGTGTCGGGCGACGCCTGCGGATTCAAAAAGCTCTGCGTCAAATCGTGCAGCAAATCGCGCGCGACGCCCTGATCGCCCAAAAGATATTCGCGGTGTTCCGGTTCAAACATCAACTGGCGGCGCAAGCCGTAAATCGTTTCGCGCTGGCGGTTCATCACGTCGTCGTATTTGAGAACGTGTTTCCTGGTTTCAAAGTTGCGCGCTTCGACCGCTTTCTGCGCGCGTTCGATTTGGCGGGAAACGGTTTTCGATTCAATCGCGACGCCGTTTTCCATTCCGAGCCATTCCATCATCGAACGCACTTTATCCCCGGCGAAAATGCGCATCAAATCGTCTTCCAAAGAAAGCACGAAGGTTGACGCGCCCGGATCGCCCTGACGACCGGCGCGACCGCGCAGCTGATTATCAATGCGTCGGGATTCGTGGCGTTCGGTCGCTAAAATCTGCAAACCGCCCGCCGCGACAACCGCTTTTTGTTCGTCGGAAACGAGTGCTTTCGCTTTGCGCAATTGTTCCTCAAACTGTTCGGGCGTCGCTTCCTCCGGATTGATTTCCATTCGTTTCAGGTAATCGTTCGCGAGAAATTCCGGATTGCCGCCAAGGAGAATATCGGTTCCGCGTCCCGCCATGTTCGTCGCAATCGTCACCGCGCCTTTGCGTCCCGCCTGCGCGACGATTTCCGCTTCGCGCTCGTGATATTTCGCGTTCAAAACGTTGTGCGGAATGCCGATTGTTTTCAATTTCGCCGCGACGAGTTCCGAATTTTCGACCGAAACCGTTCCGACCAGAACCGGCTGACCTTTTTCGTGGCGCTCTTTGATTTCATTGACAATCGCGTCCCATTTTTCCGGCAGCGTGCGGTAGATCACGTCCGAATTGTCTTTGCGAATCATCGGGCGATTCGTCGGAATAACGATTACGTCGAGACCGTAAACTTCGCCGAATTCTTCGGCTTCGGTTTCCGCCGTTCCGGTCATTCCCGAAAGTTTTTCATACATTCGGAAATAATTTTGCAGCGTGATCGTCGCGAGCGTTTGATTTTCGCGCTCGATTTTCACGCCTTATTTCGCTTCGACCGCTTGGTGAATACCGTCCGACCAGCGGCGACCCTGCATTAAACGTCCGGTAAAATCGTCAACGATGATGACTTCGCCTTCCTGCACGACGTATTGGTGATCGCGTTTATAAAGCGTGTGCGCTTTTAATGCCTGCTCGACGCAGTGCAGCAAATCCATATTCGCCGGATCGTAAAGATTGGCGACGCCGAGGAGTTTTTCCGCTTTCGTCACGCCTTGCTCGGTCAGAACGGAGCTGTGATTTTTCTCGTCCAAGAGATAATCGCCGGTCGTCACCTTTGTTTCTTCGTCTTTATGACCTTTTTCAAAATGCGGAATGATCTGATTGGCGACGTAATATTTATCGGTCGCTTCGTCCGACGCGCCGGAAATAATCAGCGGCGTTCTCGCTTCGTCAATCAAAATCGAGTCAACTTCGTCAATCACGGCGAAGTAATGATCGCGCTGAACGAGTGATTCAACGTCGAATTTCATATTGTCGCGCAAATAATCGAAGCCGAATTC
>SXVE01000077.1 GCA_005790265.1 Acidobacteriota bacterium
CGTCACTCCGTCAGCTCCGGTAAACGTCACTCCGTTTTCGCTCACGCGCGTAAATCCGTCGGCTCCGGTTAACGTTATGCCGTCGGCTCCGGTAAAGGTCACGCCGCTTGGTCTGATTGATTTTACTGATGCGGCTTGATATCGAGTTCCGTCGGCTCCGGTAAATGTTACGCCGTCGGCTCCGGTCAAAGTTATTCCGTCAGCACCGGTGAATGTTACTCCATCGGCACCGGTAAATGTTACTCCGTTCGGGCTGATGTAAGTTGAACTGTCTGCGCCGGTGAACGTTACTCCGTCTGCGCCGGTGAACGTTACGCCGTCGGCTCCCGTCAGCGTTACGCCGTTAACGTAATAGTTAAATAGCGCATCAGCGCCGGTTAAAGTCACGCCGTCAACGCCGGTTAGAGTTACGCCGTCCGCACCGGTCAAAGTTATTCCGCTTGATTTGACAAAAGTAATACCGGCTTGAGCAATGTTGCTCAAAAGGCTGATAAGTAATAGTAAACCAAGGGTTTTTCTCATACTAGCAATGCGAAATTGTTGTATTAATAAATTACAATAATTCGAGTAACTGAATTAGAATCGAACGCTAATTAGGGAAGGGTTAGCGTAAATGATACTAAACGTCAATCGGTTTCGCAAATAATGTTCCTAATTTTCAGTTAAATAAAAGATTTTCACGTGACGGCAAAAAGCTCATTTTCGGTAAATTCTCTGCTGTTGAATTGCGCCATTTAACGGCTTTCGCGATTCGTTAAATGCTTTGTCAACTTTTCTGCAAATGTTCGCTTTAACCGATTTATATCTGCTTTTTCCGTTTCTCGACCTGAACACTTTTCATCTTATATAAGGGCGGTTGAGAAAAACTTGAGAAATCAGCGAAAAAAGTAATTTTTCACCGATTTTTTTTCAATATTTTATAAATTCTCAAGTATTGCTCAAGTTTACGCTGTTAAATTGGAAAGTGTTATGACGATGACTTTTTCACTACACGAAAATTTTCAGTTTAACGGAGTGGAGACATACAACGAAGTCGCTTCCACATCGCTTAACAAACAACACGCGCCGAAGAATCAATCTTTTCGCCGCGAAATTCACCTTTTTGCGGAAAAGCTGATCGCGCCGAAGTTTAAGAATTTGATCAAACGCCCGCGTTTGCAGGAAGTTCTCAGCAGATCTTCGGAACAATTCGGAGCGACGTTGATTTCAGGCAGAACCGGCACCGGAAAAACCGTTTTGGCGGCGCAGTACGCGGCAAAATATAAAAATCCCGCGTGGCTTTCGATTGATTCGGGCGACGCCGATTGGAGAGTTTTTTCCGCCTATTTTTCCGCCGCTTTGTGTGCCGATCTGAACTATGGCGAAGCCGTCAATCAAAATTTGAGAGCCGGATCACCGAATCAGTCAGAAGTTGCCGGATTCACCGAAAACATTTTGGCGCAGTCTGAGAGCGGAGCCGCGAAATCGCCGCAGCTTATCGTTCTCGATGATGCGCATCACATTTTTGACTGCGATTGGTTCGGCGTTTTTTTCAACAGTCTGCTTTATTCGATTTCGCCGGAAACTCATCTTTTAATTCTTTCGCGCGGAACGCCTGCGCTTCCGCTGTGGCGGCTGCGTTCAAAACAAGTTCTCGGCGTTGTCGATGAAAAACTGCTCGCTTTTGATTTGAGCGAAACCGAAAAACTTTTCAAGAAACACGGATTATCCGCCGAAGCCGCCGCTATCGCTCATCGAAAATCCTTCGGCAGAATTTCGGCTTTGAATAATTTGGTATAATTTCTGCCGCCGCAAAGCGGTTCGCCAAATCAATTCGGTTATGACATAATTCTCCAAAACTTTGTAAACTTCGACCGAAATTTATAAAAATTCCCGATGTCAAGACCGAATTTTTTTCTGCGGACGAAACTCTTGCCGCCGCGTGCGGTCAGCGAATTCCTGCCGCGTCCGCGCTTAACGGAAAAACTAAAATCAAATCTTAGTTCGCCGGTCACAATGGTTGCCGCCGACGCCGGTTGCGGAAAAACGACATTAATCGCTGATTTCGTGCGCAGCCAGCGGCGGCAATCAGTTTGGTATCAGCTCGATTACACCGACGCCGATCCGTTTGTTTTTCTCGGCTATATCACGCACGGCATTAAAAATTTCGCGCCCGCGTTCGGCGAAACGATTCTTCCCTATCTCGCCGAAGCGACCGACGAATTGCTGCGTTATCCGGAACGCGCCGTTGATTTGCTGCTCAACGAAATTCTCGAAAACATCGAACAGCCTTTCATTTTAGTGCTCGACGATTATCATCACATCGGGCGCGAAACCGTCGTTCATAAATTGGTTGATCGGCTGCTGCAATATTCGTCGGATATGATTCATCTCATTATCACGACGCGCGATCTGCCGCCGCTCGCCATTATGCGCCGCCGCTCGCAATCAGCCGCGTTGGTCATTACGCGCGACGAACTTTTATTTAACGATGAAGAAGTAAAAGAACTTTTCCGGCAGACGCTTAATGTCGAGCTGAAAGACGAGGAAATCGCTGAATATCGCGAGCGAACGCACGGCTGGATCACTGCCTTACAGCTCGTTCGCCAAGTTGCCGAACAGGAAGTTTTCGCGCAGACGGAAAAACCCTCGATTGACTTGAGCAAAATTCTGCAGCAATCGGAAAAAGATATTTTCGATTATTTCGCCGAAGAAGTTTTCCAGCGCGAATCGGAAGAAACGCAGGAACTGTTGATGTATCTTTCCCTGCTCGAATCGCTGCCGCTCGACGTGTGCAGCAAATTGTTTCCCGACCGGCGTTGCTCCGCCGTGCTGCCCGAACTTTTTCAGAAAAACGTTTTTTTGTCGGTTGTTGACGACAATTACGGCAACGAAGAATACCGGCTTCATCCGCTTTTCCGTAATTTTTTGCAGCGGCGTCTGCGCTCCGAAATCGGACGCGAACGGCTCGCCGCCGAGCGTAATCGTATCGCCGATTTTTTTCTTGAAAGCAATCAATGGGAAAAAGCGCTGTCCTTTCTTCTCGAAGCCGAAAATTTTGACAAAGCCGCCGGAATCATCGCCGAAAAAGGCGGCGAATGGATTGCTGCCGGCGCGATCACTTCGCTCGATATTTTCGCGGAAAAAATACCGCTCGCATCGCTCGAAAAATGCCCGCGTTCACTAATTCATCTTGCCGAAGTCGCGCGGCTGCAAGGCAACGACGACCGCTCTTCCAATTTGCTGCACCGCGCCGTTAAACTGCTCGAACTGGAAAAAGACTCGACCGGCGAAGCCGAAGCGCTGCATTCTTTAGCCAGTCTCGCGCGGCGCAAAAACGATTGCGAAGCCGCTTTCCAATATCTGGAAAAAGCCGAGCGATTGATTGATAAAAGTTCGGAAACGTTTTTGAAATGCGCCAACACGCGCGGACTTTGTTTGATCTTGCAGGGCGAATGGACGCCCGCCGAACAGCAGTTTCGTTTCGCGCTCGAGCTCGCCGAAGAACAATCGAACGAGCGATTTATTCGGCTCGTCACGCATAATCTCGCGCTTCCCGCCGGATTTCGCGGCGACTTCGGCGAGGCGCTGCGCTGGTTCAAACGAATATTTCGCAGCGAAAAAAGCGTGCGTCCGCTGCCGCAGGAATCAATCGGACACTTAAACGTCGCGCGGCTTCATCTTTATCGCGGCGAATTTGACGAATCGGAAAAACATCTCGAACGCTCGCTCGAAATTTGCCAGCTTTACAACTTGAAATCGCTGCGCGGCGAAATTTTCGAGGCTTACGGAAATTTTTACCGCGACAAATCCGATTTCCCGCACGCGCTCGAATTTTATGAGCGCGCCGAAAAAGCATACGAAGAAGCCGGAATCAATCCGCTCGAACGCGAGCTTGAAGACGAACGCGCGAAGTTTTTGCTGATGCGCGGCGATTCAATTAAGGCGCGCGCGATCTGGGAAAAACTGGTCGAGCGAAGGCGAAACAGCGGCAACGAAATCGGCTGGCGAACGATTAAACTGAGTCTGAATCGAACGCAGCTGCAGCACGTCGAAACGGCGCAGAACTTAATCGGCGAACTGCAGGAATTCGCCGCTTTTTTTCAGGAACAAAACCTTTTTTACGATGAAGCGGCGGCGTCTCTGGCGCTCGCCGAAGCGTATTTTTCCGTTGATAATCACAAGGAAATGATGCCCGCATTGCAGCGCGCGCTCGATTTGACGGCGCGTTTCGATTACGAGCATTGGCTGCGCACGGAAATGCAGAAAAATCCGAAGATGTTCGCTGACGAAGACGTGCTTGAAAAACTTCCGCTCGATCTGCGCGAAACCGCTGTTCAAAAATTGAAATTGCAGTATTC
>SXVE01000580.1 GCA_005790265.1 Acidobacteriota bacterium
CCACAGCTGCAAAACCGAGTTCGGTAATCGGCGAATCAACCACGCGCTTGTCGCCGAATTCCTTCCAAAGCCCGCGCGTTACTTTATACGCGCCGTCATATTCGGCAACTTCCTCGCCGATAATGAAAACATTTTCGTCTCGTAAAATTTCTTCGCGCAACGCTGCGTTCAGCGCGTCGCGGATCGTCATTTCTGCCATAATTTAATGAATTCCAAATTCTTTTTCGAGTTCCGACAAATCAATCGTCGGCGAATGTTGTTCTTCTTTCTGCGCCGCGTGAAGATCAAGCAAGTCTTCCGCATCTTCGACCCGTTTTTCCAAAGCGACAAATTCTTTTTCGTTGTAAATGCCTTTAACAATCAACATGTTACTTTTTTGCAAAATGCCGCAGGTTGTTGTTTCTGCCATAAATATGATTGAAACTCAAAATTTTTACTCTGGTTCCAGTTTAGGAAAATCGCTTTCAAAACCTTCTGAAATTCTTTCTCTTGCCTCAAAAAGAATTTCAGCATAATTCTTTTTGAACATCGCTGTAGTTGTTTTATCTATTTGCGCCGAGATTTTCATCAGCGCAATGTATTCCGCCGGATGAACGAAATAAAGCCTTCCTTTATCACCAAATCGTTCAAAAAATTCAAACAAAACAACTGCTTGATCTTCTGAGATTTTTAATTCGTATTCAGCCATTTAATCGGCGTAAACGTCTGTAAACAACTCGCTTTCTTCAGGAAACGGACTTGATTCGGCGAAGTCAACAGCTTTTTGCGTCGCTTCTTTCGCGCGATTGTCAATTTCTGCAAATTCCTCATCAGTGAAAACTCCGGCTTCTTTTAAGGAATCTTTGAACAGCACAATCGGGTCGCGTTCCTGATATTTTTTGATTTCTTCGGTCGTGCGATATTTGCCCGGATCGGACATCGAGTGTCCCATATAACGGTAACAGCGAATTTCCAGAAGAGTCGGCGAACCGTCGGCGCGTCCGCGTTCGATAGCGCGCAAAGTCGCTTCGCGAACCGCCATCACGTCCATTCCGTCAACGAATTCGTTTGCCATTCCGTAGCTTTCGGCTTTTGAGGCGATGTTGGAAATTGACATCGCGCGCGCCTGCGACGTGCCCATTCCGTATTGATTATTTTCGCAGATGTAAATACACGGGATTTTCCAAAGCTGCGCCATATTCAAGGATTCGTGGAAAATTCCCTGATTGACCGCCGCTTCGCCGAAAAAGCAGAGCGTGACATTATCGGTTCCTTTATATTTCTGCGCGTAAGCCATTCCGGTTCCGACGCCGATTTGTCCGCCGACGATGCCGTGTCCGCCGAAGAAACCTTTTTCTTTGGAAAACATATGCATCGAACCGCCTTTGCCGCCGACATTGCCGCCGGATTTGCCGTAAAGTTCGGCAAGAACGGCTTCGGGCGTAATTCCGGCGATCATCGCCTGAACGTGATCGCGATATGAAGTGATCGCGTAATCGCCTTCTTTCAGCGCCATCATCGAGCCGACGCCGACCGCTTCCTGTCCGATATAAAGATGGCAAAATCCGCCGATTTTTCCGATGCGGTAAACTTCAGCGCATTTCTGCTCGAAAACGCGACCGAGAACCATCTGATAAAGCATTTCGCCGAGCAATTCCTTGTCGGTGTTTTTGATAGATTCAAGCTGATTTTGCTTGCGGTCTTCATATTCGGCGTGCGCTTCGGTCGCATCAACCGTGTCCGTTACCGCGCCTTTCAACTGATCCGAATTTTTCGACGTTGTTTTGCTCGCTTTTCCGTTGGTCGAACCGTCATCCGGTTTCGGCGTCGCATCCGCGTTTTTTTCCGTTTTTTTCTGGCGAGTCGCTGTTTTAGTAGCCAAAATCTCTTTCCTCCCGAGTCTTCGGTCGTAAAATATTGATGTGAATAATACCTTTGAAAAATTATAGCGACAGACGCCGTATTGTGCAAAAGCTGAAGTTGTTTAGAAATCGGCGCGGCGGCGGCGCAATTTCCGCCGGAAAATTTTCCGCTGAAAACGACAAGCGCGGCAATAAATGATAAAATTACCGCATCTAATCCGGTTGAAATTATGTTCAGTATTACCCGTCTCCAAAAATATCTTTCGTATTTTCTACTGTTTTTGACGTTCGGTTTTTTGTCGTCCGAAGGTGCGGCGCAAAATCCGGTTTCGTGGTCGCTCGAATCCGCCGCGAAAGGGAAATCTCTGAAAGCAGACGAAAGCTTCGATGTGAAACTGAAAGCCGAAATCGAAGGTGAATGGCATCTTTATGCCGTCGAGCAACCGGGCGGCGGACCGTTTCCGACGAAAATTACCGTCGCCGAAAATACGCCGTTTCAGTTAAACGGAAAAATAAAATCGGCTGAACCGATTACAAAATTCGATCCGAATTTTCAGATTGATACGAAGTTTTACGCCAAAAAAGCCGAATTTGATTTGCCGCTTAAAACAAATAACGTTGCAAACGCTGGTGATTTTGCCGTTAACGTTCGTTTTCAAGTGTGCGACGACAAAGTTTGTCTGCCGCCGAAAACCGTTAAAGTTTCGTTCGCCGGTTTTGAAGACGCGAAAAAATCGTTTGCAAACTCATCAGCTTCGGCGCCCGTCTCGGCTGAAAATTCAGCGATTACCGAACCGAAAGCTGATTCGCCGAACAGCCAAAACGCGCAGCTTTCCGCCGAAAGTCAGCCGCTTGCCAACGATTTGTGGACTTTTATTTTGCTCGCGATGGGCGCGGGCGCGCTGTCGCTTCTGACGCCGTGCGTGTTTCCGATGATTCCGATTACGGTTTCGTATTTTACCAATCACGCGGGCAGAAGCCGCGCTAAATCCGTCCGGCTCGCGCTCGTTTATTCGCTCGGCATCATCGCAACTTTTACGATTTTGGGAATGCTGCTCGCGATTTTCGTCGGCGCGGCGGGCGTTCAGATTTTTTCGGCGAGTCCGTATATCAATCTTTTAATTACGGCAATTTTTCTGTTTTTCGCGTTCAATCTGTTCGGCGCGTATGAAATCAGCGTGCCGACTTCCGTTTTAACCAAGCTCGATAACTTAACGCGCAGCCGCGAAGGTGAAGGTTCGGGAATCGTCGGCGCGCTTCTGATGGGTTTGACGTTTACGCTCACGAGTTTTACGTGCACGTCGCCGTTTATCGGTTCGATTATGGTATCGTCGGCGCAGGGCGATTGGCAGATGCCGCTCGTCGGAATGCTCGCGTTTTCCACGGTTTTCGCGCTGCCGTTTTTCGTTCTCGCGCTCGTGCCGCAATACGTTTCTTCGCTTCCGAGAGCGGGCGGCTGGATGAATTCGGTCAAAGTCGCGATGGGTTTTTTGGAAGTCGCGGCGGCGATGAAATTTCTTTCCAACGTTGATTTGATCTGGAATTGGGGAATTTTCACGCGCTCGTTCGTGCTCGCCATCTGGATCGCGATTGGAATTATTCTCGCCGTTTACCTTTTGGGCAAATTTCAGCTTTTTCACGATACGAAACCGGAAAAAATCGGCGCGATTCGTCTTATGTCGGCGATTTTGAGTTTGGCAGTGAGTTTTTACCTTTTAACCGGACTTTTCGGTGCTCGCCTCGGCGAATTGGAATCGTTTTTGCCGCCGGATTTGGAAAATTCTTCGGCGCGGTTTTTCAACCGGCAATCGAAAAGCGCGGAAGCGAGCTGGATCACCAACGATTACGAGGGCGCGCTCGCCAAAGCGAAAGCGGAAAATAAACGCGTTTTCGTAGATTTCACCGGCTACACCTGCACGAACTGCCGCTGGATGGAAGCGAATGTTTTTCCGAAAAGCGAAGTCGAGGCGGAAATGAATAAATTCGTTCTCGTCAAACTTTTCACCGACGGCGAAGGCGAAATTTACGAACGCCAGCAGCAGTTTCAAGAACGCACTTTCCGCACGGTCGCGCTGCCGTTTTACGCCATTATCGGTGCCGACGGAAAACCCGTCGCGACTTTTCCCGGCTTGACGAGAAACACTGGCGAATTCGTTGACTTTTTGCGAAAGGCGCAGGAAAATTAGCTGCGAATCGCACGAATAACACGAATGGAGAAACCGAAAAGACCGATTTTTTACTAATCTTGTGATAAAGATTCTTGTTTTGTCCAAATTTTTATTTGTGTGATTCGTGGCAAAAAAACTCTTATGAAAACAGTAAAAGTTGAAAATTTAATTGAAGGTTTATGCCGAATTCCCGAAGCGGAATTTACCTGCGACAATGTTTATCGTTTTTTGGCGGAAAATCCGGTTGATGTTGATTCGATTGCCGCGTATTTTCACTGGAGCGAAAAGTTTTACACGCGCAATTTGATTTTCAAAAACGAGCGATTTGAAATGATGACTTTGTGCTGGAATAAAGGTCAGGTTTCGCGCATTCACAATCACGCCGACCAAATGTGCTGGATGACGGTTCCCATCGGCAAACTGCGCGGACAGAATTTTCGCGCGGTTGAAATTGATGAAACCAAAGGGTTTTGCCGTCTTCAGGAGACCGACCAGTTTGATCTTTCCGATTGTTTGACCGCCAAGGTCGAACTCGAAGAACCGATTCACCAAATTCTCAATCTGCCCGAATTCGATGAGCGCGCCGTCAGCCTGCATATTTATTCAAAGCCGTTCGACAAGTGTCTTTCATACTGCCGCGAAACCGAACGTTTTTCCGAAGTTTCGCTCGCTTACACGAGCGTCGGCGGCGTTATCTGCGACGGCATTCAACTGTAAAAAATAAAACCGCGAAATGGAGCAAAACAAGCGATATTGGAACGCGCTTTTCGGTGCGATTTGTCTCATTTACGTTTTTCTGCGATTTTGGCATTTGACCGATTCTTGTCTCTGGTTTGACGAAATTTTCGGCGTTCACGCCGCCGCGCAAAATTGGTCGAATCTAATATTTTTCGTCGCACAGGATTTAATTCACCCGCCGCTTTTTTACATTTTATTAAAAGTCTGGATCATCATCGGCGGCGAAAGTTTGCTGTGGCTGCGTTCGTTCCCCGTTGTTTTTGCGATTTTGGCGCTGTTTCCGTTTTTTCATATTTGCCGCGCGCTCAAATTAAATCAGACGGCAATCTCCGCCGCTTTATTGTTTTTTGCGGCGAACGGCGCGCTGATCAAATACGCGCAGGAAGTGCGGATGTACAGCCTTTTGTTGTGCTTTTCGCTCGCTTCGATCTGGCTTTTTATTCGCGTGCTCAATCTCGGCAAAAGTTTTACCGCGCTTGTCATCATTAATATTCTGCTCGTTTACACGCATTATTTCGGCTGGTTCGTCGTCGGTTCGGAAGTCGTCGCCGTTTTGTTTTTGCGTCGCGGCAAAATCCGCCAAATTCTGCTGATGCTGGCAATTACTTTCGTCAGTTTCGCGCCGTGGATTGTCGCCGTTTGGCGAGCATCAAAAATTAACGCCGATGTCGGGCAAAATATCGGATGGCAAAGCCGACCGAATGCGGCGGCGATTTTTCAATTCGCGCTCGACCTGGTCGAACCGCTTTATTTTCAGGCGAGCAGCATTGATTCGGCTTCGCTTTATTATATTTCAATTCCGCTGCTCTTAATCGTCGCGGCGGCGAAAATTTTTTATCTTTTACACTGGAAAAATCGTTCGGAAATGGAAAAACGCGGCTTTTATTTGCTTGCGTTATTTACCGCCGCGCCGATTTTGCTGGCGGCGGCGGCAAGCTGGATTTTTCCGTATTCGATTTGGGGAACGCGGCATTTAATCATC
>SXVE01000581.1 GCA_005790265.1 Acidobacteriota bacterium
AATCTCAAACCTGCTTCAGCAGCTTCGCGGCAGAATTCTTTCGATTTCGCAAATTCGATACCGTTGGTCGCGGCTTGCACCGAGTTATAACCGACTTTGCGGGCATAACGAACTGATTCCAAAAAATGCGGCGAAAGCGTCGGCTCACCGCCTGAATACTGGACGGACATCTGGCGACGCGGTTTGATCGAAATCGCATTGTCGAGAATTTCTTTCACGTCTTCCATCGAAAGCTCGTGAACGAATCCGACTTGGTTTGCGTCCATAAAACACGGGTCGCACATCATATTGCAGCGGTTCGTTAAATCAACCGTCAACACCGCGCCGCGTCCGTATTTGATCGTCGAAGAACCGTGATTGTGCAGCTCTTCGTCGTTGTGCGCCGCAATATCGCGTCCCGGAAAATTGGCTTCGATGTGCTGTAAGAACTTCGAGTCAATCGCCATCAAATCTTCAAAATGCCCGTGCTCCGGGCAATCTTTAATCATCCAGATTTGACCGTCGCGTTCGATAATCTGGGCTTTAATTTCGCCGACTTTTTCATTGACCAACGTCGAAACGTCACGAGCTCCTGAAAGAATTTCCTCGCGCGCTTCAATCACACAATTCGGGCACAGCGAATCGGTGGTGCGCGGAAAACCAAGCGTCGGTTTTGATTTCTGCCAGGATTTAAGCAGCGGTTTGTCTGACCATTTAGGCGTGAAAGATTCGTTCGGCTTGTATTTGTTAACCGCTGTCACCGCATTAAACAATCCGCCGGCAATGTAAGTTAGTCCTTTTTCAAAATGTTTTACAGGTCTCATAAGTATTAAATTTCTCCGAAAATTATAGCCGCTCCGACAAATTTTTATTCTAAAATTGTATTAAATGAAATTATGGAGAGCAGAATTAAAATTAGTTAATCATTCAGCAACTGTCACTGGCTAAGAGCAAGTTTCGTGCCAAGTCAATTCTGAACGTGAAAAAGTAAGCGACAGAGCGGCGGCTAAAGTTTCTCGGTAGTTTTTCTTACACATGAAAGGCTGTTTCGCTTTTAACAAATTATTATAGATGTGTCGAAATGGCGCGTTTTTGAAATTTTATAGCGTTTGCGGCGTTTTTGATACGTCTACCGGTAAGCTGTATTTTTTTAACAAAGTTATTTGGTAGAAATCAGATTTGCGCTATTTTATAACTTCATTTTCTGATTTCTTTAATTAAATCTTTTCACAACGCGCAATACATTCCAGTTCTTTTAATTTTAGCAACAATCCACTTTGCTGGCGGCTTTCAAAACAAGTCAATGAATGTCAAATCGTCTTACTCGCCCCGACAACTTCCGATTGTCTGATCCTTCTTGCCGCTGACGATAATTTTCTATCGTCTTGTCAAATTCTCCGAAAAGCGAATTTGGGTTTGTTGGAATGCGGCATTTTCACTACTATTTAATAAGATTTGTTGGCAGTTTAATTATTAATAAGGCTAATTAGCTTTGCCGATATATATTTCAGTTTGCTAATCGCCGATTAAACACTTTTACGACATAACCTTTCAACAGTAAAAAAGGATTAAACTTTAAACCAGTGTTTAAGTTTTTTCCACAGTTTCAGGATTCTCTCAAAATACATATTGAGATTCTAATAAAGTTATCAAATTGTCTAACGAAATCCGATGAAAAAAGAAAAAACGTTCACCTAGCGTTTACCTTTAAGCAGTTGGTTTATCTCTTACTTTAGGTAAGAATCGTAAACTATTGATTTTATTAGAGATAAATATTTCAAAGATGTCTTTACTTCCAAAATTGCTTATGTTAAATTTTTTTTCACCTTCAGTAAGGAAAATATTTTGACGGTTTGGTTAATAATATTCAACAGCTTTCCCCGTTGAATTAAAAAGCAGCACAAAACAACGCTTAATATTTTTGGGATTTTTTTTATTCTTTTGTAAAGAAAACTATGTCTATACGTTTCGGAACATCAGGTTGGAGAGCGATTATCGCTGATGATTTTACCTTTGCCAATGTGCGGCTGGTAACCGAAGCAATCTGTCGTTATTTGAAGGAAAACTCCGAAGGCGAAGCGCAGTCACTGATTATTGCAACCGACACGCGGTTTATGGGCGCGCAGTTTGCTGCCGTCGCTGCGGAAATAGCGCGGCGCAAAGGATTTCGGGTGCTATTGTGCGAAACGCCGACGCCGACGCCGACGATTTCGCACGCGATTCGCAGCGAAAAAGCATCGGGCGGAATCAATTTTACGGCTTCGCATAATCCGCCGGAATATCAGGGAATAAAATTCTCAACCGCCGACGGCGCTCCGGCGCTGCCAGAAATTACGAAGCAAATCGAGGGATTTATTCAAAACGCCGCTGAAACCGCCGATGCTGATGGCGGCTCGATTGAAAAATACGATGCGCGACAGAATTATCTGGATGATTTGAAAACAAAAGTTCGTTTTGATGTGATTGCCGCCGCCAAAGGTCGTTACGCTTACGACGGTTTATGGGGAACCGGACGCGGATATTTGGACAAAATCCTGCGCGACAACGGTTTAGAAGTTGAAACGATTCACGATTGGCGCGATGTCACTTTCGGCGGGCGGTCGCCGGAACCGGGCGAAGATCATCTCGATGAACTGCGTGAAGCGGTTAAGTCAAAAAGTTTAACGCTCGGATTGGCGACTGACGGAGACGCTGATCGCTTCGGGATAATTGACGCGAACGGCGCGTTTATCACGCCGAATCAGTTGGTCGCTCTTTTAACCGACTACTTGGCTGAATCGCGCGGCTGGACAAACGGCGTCGCCCGCAGCGTCGCGACATCGCATTTAGTTGATCGCGTTGCGGAAAATCGCGGTTTGAAATTGTATGAAACGCCGGTCGGTTTCAAATATATCGGCGAATTAATCAATAAAGACGAAATCGTTTTGGGCGGAGAAGAATCCGCCGGACTTTCAATCAGAAACCACATTCCGGAAAAAGACGGAATTCTGGCTTGTTTGTTAGCCGCCGAAGCCGTCGCCGCGCGCGGTAAAAGTTTGACCGAGCAGCTCGACGAATTGACCGCCCGGGTCGGAAAACTCGAATCCGGCAGAATCGGCGTCAAGTTGACTCCGGAAATCGCGGCGGGCTTGAAAGAAATACTGGCGCGCGAGCCGTCGGAAATCGGCGGACGAAAAATCGAAAAAATAAACAGAATTGACGGTGTAAAGTTTATTTTTGCAGACGGAAGTTGGATGCTGATGCGCCCGTCGGGCACAGAACCATTGGTTAGAATTTACGCTGAAAGCGAAAATAAAGAAGATTTGGAGGTGCTCATTGAGCAAGGTCGTCGCTACTTATTGGACTAATACTCAGGCAGTTTGGACAAGACCGCAAACGGTCAGAATGCCGAGAGAAGCTCGCGTAAAAATTTCCCGCCGCGTGGAAAAAGATCGCGCGACTCCGCAGTGGATGGTATTCACCGTTATCGCAGCAATGACTTGTCTGCTCTGTTTAACCGTAAATTTCCGCGCGTTTTCCGAGATGCGTCAGGAAATGAGTCAAAATGAGACACTAAACTCGCAAATGGAAATTCTGACCAACGAAAATTTCGTTTTGCAAGAAGAAATTCATAATTTGAAAAGCGACTCACGCGCCATTGAGCGCGAAGCGAGAAAAATCGGAATGAGCCGCCCGAATGAAAAGATTCTCGTGCCGACGAACTAAACGAACGCGGAGAGTTTGTTCGCCGACACAGATTGCCCTGCCTTGTGTTTTAATCCGCCTTTTGCCTATCCGCTCCGCTTTGCCTACAGATTAGCTTCCGCCAAAAATCGCGGTTTATGTTTCCCGAACATAAACCGCACTTCCTTTTTAAATCTCCAATCATTTACCATTGAAATAAATGAACGATTATAAAGTTTTTTACTCGCCGTATTACTACGCCGACATCGGCGAAAATCACGTTTTTCCGATTCGTAAATTTGAACTCGTCCGCGACCGTTTGCTCGGCGAAAAAACTTTGGCGAACGATGAAATCGTCGAGCCGGAACCGGCGGCGGTCGAAGACATTTCGCTCGTTCACACAGAAGATTACGTTGCGCGTTTGCGCGGCGGGGATCTGACGCGGCAGGAAATCCGCAAACTCGGTTTGCCGTGGTCGGAAAGCCTCGTGCGGCGTTCGTTTTTAGCGACGGCGGGAACGATTAACGCGGCGAAATCGGCTTTGGAAACGGGCGTTTCGTCGAATCTCGCGGGCGGAACGCATCACGCTTTTCCCGATCGCGGCGAAGGTTTCTGCGTGCTGAATGATGTGGCGATTGCCATTCGCGTTTTGCAGAAAGAACGATTGGCGGAAAGATTTTTAATCGTTGACTGCGACGTTCATCAAGGCAACGGAACGGCGTTTATCTTTCAAGCGGATGAAACTGTTTTTACTTTTTCAATGCACGGCGAGAAAAATTATCCGCTTTTCAAGGAAAATTCGACTCTCGATCTCGAATTGCCCGACAAAACCGGCGACAAGGAATTTCTCGAAACTTTGAGCGAAGCGCTGCCCAGAATTTTTATGCACGATCCGGACATCGTTTTTTATCTCGGCGGCGCTGATCCCTACGAAAATGACAAACTCGGACGATTAAATTTGACGATTAACGGTTTGCGCGCACGCGACGAAATGGTTCTAAATTTCGCCAAATCGAAAAATGTGCCGATTGTCACTACGCTGTCCGGCGGTTACGCGGCGGACATTAACGACACGGTTGAAATTCACTGCAACACGATTCGCGCGGTGAAAAAGATTTTTTATCAAGCGGAAAAGGCATTCGCCAACAATGAGACAACAGTTTCCGGTTAAAAACGGGGACGTTGACATTCGCTTTTGAAGCGTGATAACTTGCCTTTCGCTTGTTTGCGAAATTGTTCGCAAATTGCAGCAAAGTTCTTTTTCAATATCAAAACGCACGAGGTTTCGTTTTTTCAAGAAGCGGAACAAAAGGAGAAGCCGGGTGAAAATCCCGCACGGTCGCGCCACAGTAAAGGCGATTACGGATTTTAGATTTTGGATTTTAGATTGGAAACAGCACGTTTTCAAATTTTGAATTCTGAATGTTTAAACCTCCAATCGCCAAAGTCTGGAATCCTGCCTCGAAAGCGTTTCGCCCGTTTGAAAGAATGTTTCGCGTCAAAACATTCGAGGCTGACAGTTTTGTTTTAAAGATTTACCGAATTTTTATAAAAATGCTCTGTTTTCTCGTTTGTTTCGACAAGCGAGAAAACAGAGCATTTTATTTTTAATTTTGAGAGATTCACGAATAAAACAACATTTTTACAATCCGCCGCTGCTGTTCGGCGCGCGAATCTTCGTTTTGTTTTTGTTGCCGATTCTGTTTTTTGCCGCTTGTCAAAGTAAAAATTTGCCGCAGCAAAATGCGGTTGTCGCGCGCGAAATCGCCGATGATTTGGGACGCAAAATAAGCATTCCCGAAAAAGTCGAACGCGTCGTGTCGCTCGCGCCGAATCTGACCGAAAACATTTTCGCCGTCGGCGCGGGCGACCGCATTGTCGGCGTCACGAGCTTTTGCAATTATCCGGCGGACGCGGCAAAAATCGAGAAAGTCGGCGACACGATCAGCCCGAATATGGAAACAATCGTCCGGCTCAAACCGCAAATCGTGTTCGTTTCAACCGCTTCGCAAATCGAAAATTTTACGAAAACTCTCGAACAGCAAAACATCGCCGTTTTCGTGACGAATCCGAAAAATCTGGACGACGTGTTTACCAATTTGCGGCAACTCGGCGAGATTTTCGGAACGCAGACGAAAACCGCCGAACTGCTCAACGATTTGCAAAGCCGCGTGATTGCCGTTGATGAATCGGTCAAAAATAAATCGAAAATCAAAACCTTTGTGCAGATTTCCAGAGAACCGCTGTTCACCATCGGCAAAGATTCGTTTCTGACGGAAATTATCGAGCGCGCGGGCGGCGAATCGGCGACGAAAACCGTGGCGACGGCTTATCCGAAGTTAAGCAAGGAAACGGCTTTAGCCTTAAATCCGGAAGCGATAATTTTGTCGGACAGCGAAGACAATCGCGAGCCGAACGAAGTTTTTGCCGCTTCTCCGGCAATGAAAAATAAAAAGATTTACCGCATCAATGCCGACATTATTTCGCGCCCGTCGCCGCGCATCGTTAATGCGCTCGAACAAATTGCGGCGGATTTGCAGCGTTGAAATTGAACAGAGAAATTATTGAATTCCGATCAAAAAACGATTGAAAATAAATTTTCCCGATCTTGGCGGCTCGGCGTTTTGTTGGTGTTCGCGCTTTTGATTGCGCTCATGTTCGCCGCCGCACTCGGCAGCGAAAGTCTTTCGTTCTTTGAATTAAGCGACGCGGAAACGACGATTCTTTACGACATTCGTTTGCCGAGAGTTTTGCTCGGCGCGTGCGTCGGCGCGAGTTTGGCGGTCGCCGGCGCGAGTTTGCAGTCGCTGCTGCGAAATCCGCTTGCCGAGCCGTATCTTTTGGGAGTTTCCAACGGCGCGGCGTTGGGAACGATGCTCGCGTTTGTTTTTTTCTCGCAACTTGAATTCGCGCGTCCGGTTTGCGCGATTGCAGGCGCGGGTTTGGCGACGATTGCGGTTTATCAAATGGCGAAATCGCGCGCCGGAATGAACGTCGAACGACTGGTTTTGTCGGGCGTTATCGTCACAACTTTTTTGTCGTCGCTGATCGTTTTGCTGACATCGGTTTTAGACGCGGCGAAGCTGCGGAGTTTCACATTCTGGCTGCTCGGCGATTTGTCGCAGGCGACGAAAAACGGATTTTACCTGACTTTTGTGTGCGCTGCTTTCGGCACAATAATTTTGAGTTCGCAGGCGCGCGCACTCAATTTAATGATGATTGGCGAGCGCGACGCGTTTGATTTCGGCGTCGAAACCAATAAAGTTCGCCTCGTTGTTTTTACGACGGCTTCGGCGCTCGTCGGCGTTTCGGTCGCGGCGAGCGGTTCGGTCGGCTATGTCGGTTTGATCGTGCCGCATCTAATTCGGCTTTCAGTCGGCAGCGACAATCGCCTGGTCATTCCGTTTTCGGCGATTTCCGGCGCGATTTTCGTCGTGCTTGCCGACACGGTCGCGCGCATCGCCATTGCGCCGCGCGAATTGCCGGTCGGCGCGATCACGGCGTTAATCGGCGCGCCGATGTTTATTTATTTATTAAGGAAGAATTAGGAATTTTTAACCACAAATTTTCACGGATTCACACAGATAAAAATGATAAAAACGAAAATAAAAATAAATAAAGTCTTTTGTTTTAATCATAAAAATCTGTGTTTATCTGTGAAAATCTGTGGTTTCAAAACTCTTTGAAAATGCTCGAAGTTCGCAACATTTCAGTAAATTACGCGGCGCGCACGATTGTCGAAGACATTTCGTTTTCGCTTGCGCGCGGGCAAATTATCGTTTTGCTCGGCGCGAACGGCGCGGGAAAAACGACCGTGCTGAAAAGTTTAAACGGCAGTTTGCCGGTTGCGAAAGGCGAAATTACGCTTGACGGAGATGACGTAAAAAGTTATTCGCGCCGCGAAATCGCCCGAAAAATCGCCGTCGTCGCGCAGGAAAACGAAACGAAATTTCCGGTTTCCGTCTTGGAATTCGTGTTGTCCGGCAGGTTCGCGCACGGCGCGGCGTTCGGCTGGGAAACGGAAAACGATCGGCGTATCGCGCTCGATTGTCTGCGTTTGTGCGATTTGCGCGAATACGAAACGCGTTTGATGAACGAACTTTCCGGCGGCGAACGCCAACGCGTCGTTTTGGCGAGAGCTTTGGCAACCGAAGCACAAATACTTTTGCTCGACGAACCGACGGCGAATCTCGATTTAGCGCACCAATCGCTGATGTTTCGCCTTGTGCGCGAGCGGTGCGAAACGTGCAATACGGCGGCGATTGTCATCACGCACGATTTAAATTTGGCGGCGGAATTTGCCGACCGAATCATTTTACTCGGCGGCGGAAAAATCATCGCCAAAGGCGCGCCGAAAGAAGTTTTGACCGAAGAAAATTTAGCAAAAGTTTTCAACGTCAGAGTTTTGCTGGACGAAAATCCGTTCAGCAAAAAAATCAGAGTAACGACGATTTATTAACGATTACGAATTAACAATTACGAATGACGAATTAAAAAACTTTCAAAAGTTCGTAATTTTAATTTAATTAACAACAAACGATGCCAAGGAACGCGGCGCAAATCCGCGACTGCCCACGCAACAGTGAAGCGAACGATGAATTCGGAACGATGAATGATGAAAAGAGAAATTCTTGTATTCATCATTCATCATTCTAACTTCATCATTCCGAAGTCTGGAACTTTGCCCGGTTTGTTAAAACACCAAAACCGTATTCCGCGCTGGGCGGAAACAGGAGAAAAATGAGATTTATTAAGGTTTTAAGTTTAATTTGTTTTTTGACATTCAGTATTTGGGCGCAGGAAAGCACCCGTTTGCAGGGAAAAGTAACGGACGAAAATAACAGTGCAATCGCCGGTGCGACCGTCGTTTTAGTTGCTGAAAAAGATGCGAAAGCGAGATACACGACGATCACCGACGCCAACGGCGAGTTTGTTTTTAATGAAACTCCAGCGGGAAAATATCTTTTGTCAGCCGAATATAAAAACGGAAACAACAACGTCGCTTCGCCGATTTCGGCGGTCAATCTGCTCGCCGAAAACGCGGTAACGGCTGATCTGCAAATCAGTTCCGCCGAGCAGATTCGCGCCGAAGTTTCGGTGATCGCTTCGGGAACGACGCAGACGATTGACGAAGTTTCCAAAACCGTCAACATCATCGAAGCGCAGGAATTGCGCGACCGCGCCGATTTTGCGCTGGCGGAAACTCTGCGGACGATTCCGGGTTTTCGCGTCCAGCAATTAGGCGGATTCGGACGCACGGCGACGATTAAAACGCGCGGGCTGCGCAATCAGGACACGGCAATTTTGATTGACGGCGTGCGTTTTCGCGACGCGTCGGCGATCACCGGCGATGCGTCGGCGTTTTTGTCGGACTTTACGTTGACGAGCGTGTCAAAAATCGAAGTTTTGCGCGGTTCCGGTTCTTCGCTTTACGGCACGAACGCCATCGGCGGAACGATTGATTTTCAAACGCCGAAACCGCAGTCCGGCTTGCACGGACAAATCGGCGGCGCAGCGGGCGGCTACGGTTTGAGACGTTTTCGCGGCAATTTGTCGGATGGAACAAAAAACGGCAAATTCGGTTTTAATCTGGGCGTTTCGCGAACGGTTTACGCGAAGGGAATTGACGGGCAGGACGACGCGCACAATACGAATTTTCAATCGCGCATCGAATACAATCCGTTTGAAAAAACCAACATTTCCGCCAGATTTTTCGTTTCCGACGCGTTCGTTCGATTAAATTCGAGTCCCGACACCTTCGGAACTTTGCCTAATTCAAACGCGGCGATTCTGACGGCGAATCCGGGCGTGAATTTCGTTTTCGACCGCAACGATCCCGATAATTTTCAAAAATCGAAATTCTTTAACGGTCAAATCGTTCTGACGCAAATTATCAATGAAGATTTGGTTTTTCAGGGGTATTATTCGGGCTTGAAAACTGCGCGTAAAAACGATAACGGCATTCTGGGCGTCGGTTTTCAGAGCGCTTCGACTTCGTTTTTCGACGGCACGATTCAGACGGCGAACGGACATTTTAACTGGACGCCGAACCGCGCGAATACAATCACCGCCGGTTACGAATTCGAGCACGAAAAATACGGCAACGACGGCGTAACGCCGACGGGTGCGGGCAATTTTTTCACGCGCGCTTACCAATCGAGCAACACGGTTTACGCGCAGGATTTGCTGCAATTTTTCGGCGACAAACTGCAAATCGCGGGCGGTTTTCGCGCGCAGTTTTTCGATTTGAAAACGCCGGAATTCAGCTTAAACAACGCGCCTTACGCCAATGTGAAACTGGAAAATCCGCCGAACGCCTACACTTTCGACGGCGCGGCTTCATATTTTTTTGCGCGGTCGGGAACAAAAATTCGCGCGCACGTTGGCAACGGTTATCGCGTTCCGTCGCTTTATGAACGTTTCGGAACGTTTTACAGCAGTTTCGGAACACCGCGTTTCGTCGCGCTCGGCGCTCCCGATTTGAAGCCGGAAAAAACCATCGCGTTTGACGGCGGCGTCGAGCAGAATTTGTTCGACAATCGCGCCAAACTGACGGCGGTTTATTTTTACACAAAGTTAATTGACACAATCGGCTTCGGAAGATTGCAGCAGCCTGATCCGTTCGGACGCGATAATAATTCGTCGGGCGGCGGTTATTTGAACACGCAAGGCGGCATCGCGCGCGGCGGCGAATTCAGCGCAAATATTAAGGCGACCGGTTCGACCGACGTTTTCGCGTCGTACACTTTCACAAATAGCGATCAGCGCGTTCCGACGGTCGCGGGA
>SXVE01000582.1 GCA_005790265.1 Acidobacteriota bacterium
CCAGCTGAGCTACAGGTGCAAAAAACAATTTAATTCTAATTTGCCGGTTTTTTATTTGCAACCTGAAAAATTAATTAGTTTTCAAATATCATCGTTTGAAACTGAAAAATTTACGTTATATTCATAGAAAAGAATAATTGTTTCAGCAAGTAACCTCGGAAAATGCAAACAAAAAAAATACTGATAAACGGGCAGTGGCGGGAAACAAAAGAACAATTTGCGGTTAAGTCGCCTTTTTCGCGCGAAGAAATCGCGCTGGTTTCGATGGCGAACCGCGATGAGATGGAAGAAGTAATCGCGGCGGCGGAAAACGCGAGCGCGGAAATGCGCAAAGTGCCGCGTTTCAAAATCGCGCGAGGTTTGCGAAAAATCGCTGACGTGATCGAAAAGCGGAAAGACGAATTTGCGCGAACGATTGCCGAAGAAGCGGCGAAACCGATTGCGGCGGCGCGCGGCGAAGTCGAACGCGGCATCGCGACTTTCGCGTGGGCGGCGGGCGAAGCCGAAAGATTTGCCGGTGAAATCGTGCCGATTGATACGATTGCGACCGGAGCGGGGAAATTCGCTTATACAAAACGCATTCCGCGCGGCGTAATTTACGGAATCACGCCGTTTAATTTTCCGCTCAATCTCGTCGGGCACAAAGTTGCGCCCGCGCTTGCCGCCGGAAATGCGATTATCATTAAACCGAGCGAACGAACTCCTTTAACCGCAATACTTTTGAGTGAGGCTTTTGCCGAAAGCGGTTTGCCGCCGGGCGCGCTGCAAATCGCGCCGATGAATGTTTCGGATATGAATTTGATTTACGCCGACGAGCGAATCAAAATGATTTCATTTACGGGCAGCGCGGCAATCGGTTGGGAATTAAAACGGCTGGCAAATAAAAAAGCGGTCGCGCTCGAACTCGGCGGAAGCGCGCCGGTGATCGTTGATCGCTCGGCTGACATCAATCATTCACTCGAACGAACCGTAATGGGCGCGTTTTCTTACGCCGGGCAAATCTGTATTTCCGTGCAGCGCGTTTTCGTTCACGAGAAAGTTTTCGGCGAATGGACGGATAAATTCGTCGATCGCGCCGAAAAATTGAAAAAGGGAAATCCGCTCGATGAAGCGACCGAACTTTCGGCGATGATTGACGAAAACGCGGCGAAAAAAGCGCAGCTTTGGGTTAGTGAAGCGGCGGATAACGGCGCGCGTATTCTCTGCGGCAACACGCGCGACGGCGCAATGCTCGACGCCACCGTTTTAACCGAAACCAGCCCGGAAATGCGCGTCAATTCCGAAGAAATTTTCGCTCCCGTCGCGACAGTCGAAAAATTCGGCGAATTTGAAGAAGCAGTCGCGATGGCGAACAATTCAAAATACGGTTTGCAAGCCGGAGTTTTTACCAACGATTTGAAAAACGCTGATTACGCCGCCGAAAATCTCGAATACGGCGCGGTGATAATCAATGACGTGCCGACATTTCGCGTTGATAATATGCCGTACGGCGGCGCGAAAGAATCGGGTTTCGGACGCGAAGGCGTACGTTACGCGATGGAAGAAATGAGTGAGATTCGTCTGATCGTACAAAACCGCTAGAATGAAAAACAAAAATACCGACGAAATTATGCTAATGAAAAATTTTTGCCTGACGATGCTGTTCGTGATTCTGCTGTCCGTGTCCGCTTGTTATGCTCAGCCGCCCGCGACGAATACTCGTGTTGCCGGATTAAAACAAAACGTTACTGTGCGGCGCGATGGGCGCTCGATTCCGTATATCGAAGCGAAAACGGAAGCGGATTTGTATTTCGCGCAGGGTTACGTCACGGCTTCCGACCGTTTGTGGCAAATGGATTTGCTGCGGCGCGTGGCGCGCGGCGAAACGGCGGAGATTTTCGGCAAAGTCGTTTTGGAAGAAGATAAACGCTGGCGGCGCTTCGGTTTCGCGAAAATCGCCGAAGAAAGTTTGGCGCTGATGTCGCCGGACGTGAAAAGCGCGCTCGAAAATTACACGCGCGGCGTCAACGCTTACATCGCGACGCTCGATCAGAAAAATCTGCCGACGGAATTTCAAATTTTGCAGTTTCGCCCGCGCGATTGGCAGCCGACCGATACGATTGTCATCGGGAAAATTTTGAGCGACGCGCTTTCGACGACTTGGTATCAAGATTTGGCGCGCGCGAGTCTGGCGAGCTTGCCGAAAGAAAAACAAGCCGAATTGCTCAATCAAACGACGCCTTTCGATGTGATTTTATACGGCAAAGACGCGGACTTGAAAAGCAATCTAAATAAAAACAGCGGCGCAGTGAATGTTTCCGAAAAATTTTTGGAATTTGCCGCGAGCGACGCGGCGCGGCGTGAGAATTCGCTGTCGCGCGTCGGGCTTTACGCCGAAGATTTGGCGGCGAGCAATAATTGGGTGATTTCCGGTAAACTTACGGCTGACGGAAAGCCGATTCTGGCGAACGATCCGCATTTGCAGCCGAACGCGCCGGGAATTTGGTATCTTTCGCATCTTTCGACCGCGACGATGCGCGTTTCCGGCGTGACGATTCCCGGCGTTCCCGGAATTATTCTCGGTCACAACGATTCGATTGCGTGGGGCGCGACGAACGTTGGACCGGACGTGCAGGATTTGTATGTCGAAACTTTTGACGCAAACGGAAAATATAAAACGGCGACCGGCACGGAATCGCCGACAGCGCGCAAAGAAGAAATCAAAGTGCGCGTCAGTCCGTTCAAAACCGATACCGAATCGGTCGCGCTCGATGTAATCGAAACGCGCAACGGCGTGATCGTCAGCGAAGATGGCGGAAAAAAATACGCTTTGAAATGGACGGCGCGCGATCCGCGTAATCAGGATTTTGAATCGTTTTTCGCGCTCAATCGCGCAAAAAATTGGCAGGATTTTCAAAACGCGCTGAAAATTTACGGCGGCGCGACGCAGAATTTCGTTTACGCCGACGCGAAAGGAAACATCGGCTGGATTGCGGCGGGAAAAATTCCGATCAGAAAAACCGGCGACGGCGCGCTGCCGTATGACGGCGCGAGCGGCGACGGCGACTGGATTGGATTTATTCCGTTTGAAGAATTGCCGAATCTCTACAATCCGGCGGACGGTTTGATCGTGACGGCAAATCAGCGAATCGTCGGAACCGATTATAAATACGAGCAAATGTCGCGCGATGCGGCGATGCCGTGGCGCGCGCGGCGCATTTTCGATTTGCTCAAAACGAAAACGAAAATCACGATGGACGACGTGCGCGACGCGCAGTATGACGTTTTCAACATTCCGATTTCCAATCTCGCCGGTGAAATCGTCAAATCAAACGCCGCTTCGCCGGAAACGCTCGAAGTTTTGAAAAATTGGGACGGGCGAATGCGCGCCGATTCAAAAGGTGCGGTTCTGGCTAACGACATTCGCATTTGTCTGGCGAATAAAATCGCGGAAGAAAACAAACCGGCGCCGCTCGCGATGATTCGCGAAAGAATTTTGTGGCGCGCCGTGCAGGAAAAATCGGCGCTCTGGTTGCCGAAACAATACAAGGATTATCCGGCATTTTTCAAAGCCTGCGACGCGGAAGCGCGCGTCGGCTTGGCAAATCCGAAACGGTTCGGCGCGGACGAAACGAAATGGACGTGGGGCAGTCTTTTCCAATCGCGTTTTCCGCATCCGCTCGCCGTCGCGCCATTAATCGGCGGACAATTTGCGACGCCGAACGTGCCGATTGACGGCAGCGGACAAACGCCGAATGTCGGTTCCAGCGTTTCGATGCGCCACATTACGAGTCCCGGAAATTGGGACGCGACGCGCCACGTCATTCCGCTCGGTCAAAGCGGCGACCCGAAGTCGGTTTACTACAAAGACCAGTTTGAAGCGTGGCGCACCGGCGCACCGGCGATTTTTCCGTTCAGCAAATCGGCAATCGAAAAATCGGCGAAAGAATTAACTGTGCTAACGCCGCAATAATTTCGCTGAAATTTGCAAAAAAGCTGATTGAATTTTTGCTGACACCAAAAATTCAATCAGCTTTTTTGGTTATAAACG
>SXVE01000583.1 GCA_005790265.1 Acidobacteriota bacterium
AATCATTATCGGCGCGGGTTTGGCGGGTTCTTTGATGGCGATTTATCTGGCGAAACGCGGCATCGAGACGAAAGTTTACGAAGCGCGCGGCGATATGCGAAAGGCGGAAATTTCCGCCGGGCGTTCGATCAATCTCGCGCTGTCTGATCGCGGAATCGCCGCTTTGAAAGAAGTCGGAATGGACGAATATATGCTCGCCGAAGCCGTGCCGATGCGCGGGCGAATGATTCACACGCCGACCGGAGAAACGAAGTTGCTTCCGTATTCTGGACGCGAAGGCGAATATATCAACTCAGTTTCGCGCGGCGGTCTGAACATCGCGCTGATTAACGAAGCCGAAAAATACGAACAGGTCAAATTCTTTTTCAATCATAAATGCGTTGATTTTGACGCAAAATCCGGCGAAATTAAGTTTGAAAAACGCGATGCGATCAAAAGCGAAACCGTGATTGCGACCGACGGCGCAGGTTCGGTGATTCGCGATGAAATGCTGCACGGCGCGGTTGCGCGGTTCAATTTTTCGCAAACGTGGCTCGAACACGGTTACAAGGAATTACACATTCCGCCCGGCGAAAATGGCGCGTTTCAAATGGAGAAAAACGCGCTGCACATCTGGGCGCGCGGCGCGTTTATGATGATTGCGCTCCCGAATTTCGACGGCAGTTTTACCTGCACTTTGTTTCTGGCGCACAAAGGCGAAAACAGTTTCGAGCAATTGAAAGACGAAACTTCCCTGCTCGCATTTTTCGAGAAAAATTTCGCAGACGCGATTCCGCTGATGCCGGATTTAGTCGAAGATTTTTTCGCCAATCCGACCGGAAATCTCGGCACGATCAAATGTTTCCCTTGGAACGTCGGCGGCAAATCTTTACTTTTGGGCGATGCGGCGCACGCGGTCGTGCCGTTTTACGGGCAAGGAATGAACGCTTCGTTTGAAGATTGCCGCATTTTGAATGAGTTAATTGAACAACACGGCACGAATTGGAAAACGATTTTCGACGAATTTACAATTTCGCGCAAACCGAACGCCGACGCGATTGCACAAATGGCGGAAGAAAATTTTTACGAAATGCGCGACGCCGTCGCCGATCCTGTTTTTCAGCGCAAACGCGAACTTGAAACCAAGCTCGAACAAACTTTTCCCGATTATTTCTCGAAATATTCAATGGTCACCTTCCGCGAAGATTTGCCGTATAAAATCGCCCGCGACAAAGGCAACGCGCAGGATAAACTGCTGATGGAAATCTGCAAACGCGTTGAAAACGTCGGCGAAATTGATATGGACGATGTGTTGGAAAAAGTGAAAAACATTTAATTTTATTTTTTCAGAATAAGTGTCATAAAACCTCAATCAAAGGTGTTTTTAGTGTGTGAAGCGGCTCGAAATGTTTTGCCGTAAGTTTGCATTTGTCGTTCGCTGTTCACCAATCATTTATGAATTCAACCAAATATTTATTAACTGCTTTTATTTTCATCTTATTAGTTATCAACAACATAGCGGCGCAGAGCGGGCGAATCGAAAAGATTGACCAGCTGATGAACGAAGCCAATCGCGGCGGCGTTTTTAACGGGAATGTGTTAATCGCCGAAAAGGGAAAAATCGTTTATCAGCAATCGTTCGGATTTGCGAACGGCGCGAAAACGGCGCGTCTCGATGCCGATTATCGGTTTAACATCGGTTCGATTGCCAAGGAATTTAACGCGGTCGGAATCATGATTTTGAAAGAGCGCGGCAAGTTGAATTTGGATGATAAAGTTTCCAAATTTCTGCCCGAATTGCCCGCTTGGGCGGAAAAAATCACCGTTAAAAATCTGCTGCAATACGCGAGCGGTTTGCCGGATATTAACTGGAAAAACGTCAAGGGCGACGCCGATGTCTTACGCGATTTGCGAGCGGCGGAAAAATTGAATTTCGAGCCGGGCGCGAAATACGCTTACAGCAACAGCAACACGTTTGTGCAGCGGCAGATTATCGAACGAATTTCCAAGATGTCGTTTAATCGTTTCGTCGAAAAAGAAATGCTCAAACCCTGCCGAATGAAAGCGTCAATCGTTGATCCGGATTTGCGCGGCGGTAAAAAATTGGCGGTCGCATTTAACAATCAGTCGGTCGAAGACGCGCGTCAATTCACTTACCCGATGTCCGGCTGGACTTCGGTGACGGCGCGTGATTTATATCGCTGGACGGAATGTTTGCACGATGAAAAGTTGATCAAACGCCAATCGCTGTTTGAGATTTTAGAGCCGTTTGCGCCGGGTAATCAAGCCGGTTTGGGCGGCGGCAAACAGGAAAACGGCAGACTCAAAGAACATTATCATCACGGATCGAGCTTCGATTTTGAAGCCTTGATGTCTTCGGAAATCTCCACCGACACGACGATTATTCTGTTGACGAACAACAAAAATTCCAAACTTTTTGAACTCAGAGACGCGATTGGCAACATTCTCGCGGGCAAACCATACGAAACGCCGCAGAAAACGGCGGGCAAATAATTTTTATGAATTGCTTTTGCGGCTCGAATGCGCCGTTTGAAAATTGCTGCCAGCCGTTTATCATCGGCGCGAAAAAACCTTCGACGGCAGAAGAATTGATGCGTTCGCGTTATTCGGCTTACGCGACGGGCGCGGTCGAATACATCATCAAAACGACGCATCCTTCGACGCGCAAATTTCACGACGCCGAATATATTGAAAAATGGGCGCAGTCGAGCGTTTGGCAAAAGCTGGAAATCGTCGCGAAATCCGGCGGCGCGGCGACGGATAAAAAAGGCACGGTCGAATTTAAAGCGTATTTTACGGAAGCGAACGGCGAGCCGCAGGTTCATCACGAGCATTCCACTTTTCAGAAGGAATTGGGCAAATGGTTTTTCGTAGCCGGGAAAATTTTTTCGTAGAAATATCATTCAGTAAATTACGGGTGCTTTCAGTTCAATAAATGGCTATTACGCAAAAAACTGCGGAGATTTTTCCGTTTCTGATAAAATCAAATATCACGAAGCGAAAGCGGAAAATTTGGAAGGTTGGCGGAGCGGAATGATATGAAATTTTTTCGATACGGCACGTTTTTATCAATCGCAACTTCTTGCATTTTGGCGGCGTGCAGCAATGTTAATACGGCAAAAAGCGTTGATTCTGCGTCTCTGTTACCGTCCGCAAGTTCTACTTCAACTCCTCAAATGAATGCGCGACCGAAAAGGAGTTTGAGCGAAATTGATTTGACGACAATCAAACACATCGCGCCGAAAGGCAGAGCGCAAGACGATGCTTTGGAAGATGAAAATTTTAATGAGCTGACATTAGCAGATGATTTGCTCGCTCACGGTAAAGATTCGATTCCGTTTCTTATCGGCAAACTCAACGACGAAACGGAAATGAAACGCGGACCGGTAGATTTTTTGTATAACGTCTATGTCGGCGATGTCGCGCTGATTATTTTGAACGACTTTTTTACAGAAAATGACGGAAAAACTTCGACAATTCCAGGATTTAGTTGGGATGAATTTTTGGAGCGCGGAAACGATAAAAATTCGATGGGCATAGATATTCTGCGAAATTACATTGAAAAACACGGCAGAAAAAATATTCAGGATCGTTGGCAAAAGATGTGGAAGGAAAATAAAGAAAATATCTTTTGGGACAAAGCGGAAAGATGCTTTAAACTCGGCAAATAATATGTTTACAACTAAAGAATCACTACAAAATCTAGGCGAACGGAATGGAAGGCGGTTTTGTTGAAGGGCGCGATGAGGTGCGCGAGTACTGGCGCAGGCAGTTTGAAATGTTCAATCCGTAGTTGGAAATTTTAGAATCAAACACCGAGAAGAATAAAAGCCGCGTCAAACTCCGTCAAATCGTGCGGGATTTGAGCGGCAATATTTTAGATGACAAAACCGTCGAGCACATTTTTACGTTTGATGAGAACGGCTTAATAAAACTTTTCGAGGTCGGCAATTTTACCAAGCCGTGGATGGAAAACGAGAATTTTCAAAAGTCAGAAAGCTGAAGTTAAAAAGCTAATTGCCGAGAGTTTGTTTCACGTTTCGGTCGGTGCGGTTTCGTGTTCGATGAAACTGCGCGAAGGCTATTTATAAACTTATCAACGGCGGGCATTGAAATTTGGATTTTTGTGCTCGAACAACCATAATTCAACTTAAATTTTATGGACATTAATCTAAGCGGAAAAAGAGCGTTCGTTTGCGGCAGCACGCAAGGAATCGGGAAAGCGGCGGCGATTGAACTAGCAAATTTGGGCGCGTCAATCGTTCTCGTCGCGCGCAACGAAGAAGCGTTAAAACAAGTGAAAGCTGAACTTAGCCAATCAGAAAATCAAACGCACGATTATTTGATCGCGGATTTTTCACAGCCCGACGAACTACGCGAAAAGGTCGGCGAATACTTATCGAAAAACGCCGCGCCGGTTCATATTTTGGTCAACAACACCGGCGGACCGGCAAGCGGAAAAGCGATTGACGCAAAAATCGAGGAATTTATCAGCGCATTTTCCGCGCATTTAATCTGCAATCAAATTCTCGTGCAGGCGCTCGTCAGCGGGATGAAAACGGAAAAATACGGGCGCATCATCAACGTCATTTCGACTTCGGTGAAACAGCCGATTCCCAATTTGGGCGTTTCCAACACGATTCGCGGCGCGGTCGCTTCGTGGTCGAAAACCTGGGCGGGCGAACTCGGCGAATTCGGAATTACGGTCAACAACGTGCTGCCCGGCTCGACCGAAACGGCACGCATCGAAGCGATTATCCAAAATAAAGCGAAAGCGACCGGCGCGAATCCGGCGGACGTGCGCCGCCAAATGGAAGCGGAAATTCCCGCGCGCCGTTTCGCCGAAGCATCGGAAACCGCCAACGCCATCGCGTTTCTGGCGAGTCCGGCAGCGGCTTACATCAACGGCGTCAATCTGCCGGTGGACGGCGGCAGAACTGCGTGTTTGTAGATGGTTTATAAATGATTATTTCGCTCGAAATTAACAACCGCATTTACCGTTTCGATGCGACGAATCCGCTCGACGTTTCGATTCCGCTTGACTTTAACGGCGCGCAGCCGAACGCTTTCGGTGTCGAACTGGCAACTTCAATCGCGTGCGAAACTGCTGATTTTATTGGCGATACTAGACGCGGCGGAAGCTGTAATTTCGAGCAAATCACGTTTATTCCGCACTGCAACGGCACGCATACGGAATCCGTCGGGCACATCACTGACGAGCGAATTTCCGTTCGCGACTGTCTGCAAGATGCCTTTGTTTTGGCGCATTTAATTTCCGTTGCACCGGAAAATGCCGCGCAAACGGATGAAACTTACGCGGTTGAATTAAATGAAAATGATTTGCTGATTACGCGCCGGTCAATCGAAAAATCGTTGGAGAATTTTCAACGTTCAGACTTTGAAATAAAAGATTTTGACGGCTTGATCGTGCGCACGCTGCCAAACGACGACAGCAAAAAAGCGCGGCGTTATATGGAAAATTTAGCGCCGTTTTTTTCGATTGAAGCGATGCGATTGATCGCAGAGATGAATATCAAACATTTGCTCGTTGACACGCCTTCGATTGACCGCACTTTCGACGAAGGCAAGCTCGCCAATCACCGCATTTTCTGGAACGTCGCGCCAAATAGCAAACAATTAAACGCGGAAAGTTTTCCCAATCGCACGATCACCGAATTAATTTACGCGCCCGATCGAATCGCCGACGGCGCTTATTTATTAAATCTGCAAATCGCGCCGTTTGCAGCGGACGCCGCGCCGAGCCGTCCGATTTTGTTTGAAATTCGATGAAAAGAAATGGGACGCGGATGAACACGGATCGAGCGGATTTTCACGGATTTTATTTTATAAAAAGATTTATCCGTGCTGATTCGCCAAATCCGCGCTCATCCGCGTCCCATTCTCCATTTTCCTTTCGCGTCTTTTCGCGTGTTTCGCGGTTAAATCTTCTTACTTTACCGCTGCTTCGAGCGCCGGTTTGAGTTCGGGATATTTGAATTCAAACCCGTGTTCCTGCAATTTCGTCGGCACGACGCGCGTTGAATCGAGCAGAAGAGCGTCGCCCATTTCGCCGAACGCGAGATTGACGGCGAACGCGGGCAGCGGCAGAATCGTCGGGCGATGAACGACCGCGCCGAGCGTGTCGGTGAATTGTTCGTTGGTTACGGGATGCGGCGCGACGAGATTGACTGCGCCTCTGATATTTTCGTTTTCGAGCGCGAAAATAATCGCGCGAATTTCGTCTTCCAGAGAAATCCAGCTCATCCATTGTTTGCCCGAACCAAGTGTTCCGCCGACCCCGAACTTGAACGGCGTCAACATTTGCGCGAGCGCGCCGCCGTCTTTCGCCAGAACGATTCCAGTGCGAAGCAGCACGACACGCACGCCGGAATTTTCGGCTTTGACGGCTTCGGCTTCCCAATTTTTCACGACTTCGGCGAGAAACGTGTCGCCCGCCGCGCTCGTTTCCGTCATCGTTTCGTCCGCGCGGTCGCCGTAGATTCCGGTCGCCGAACCGCTGATGAAAACTTTCGGTTTATTTTCGAGCTTGGCAATCGCTTCGACGACGCTGCGTGTGCCGTGAACGCGGCTGTCCATAATTTTCCGCTTTTTCTCGTCCGTCCAGCGACCGCTCACGTTTTCGCCCGCGAGATGAATGATCGCTTGAAGATTTTCGAGTTGCGGCAAATCTTTGTCGGCAAAACCTTTTTCCGTGTCCCACTCGATTTCGTTCGGTTTGCCGCTTGTTTTGCGCGTCGCCGCTAAAATTTCGTAACCTTTGCCGACAAGAGCTTTGCTCAATTCTTTGCCGATCAAACCGCTCGCGCCCGTGATTAAAATTTTCATATTTTATATTTACGTTTTTTACTGCCCGCCGCGCAAATCTTGGTAAACAAAATCCGCCATCAAATTCAATTCCCGCTCGGTCAGCTGACGCCGAAACGGCGTCATTCCGTTGCCGCCTTCCGAAATTTGCCGGTAAATTTCCGCGCGCGTGTTAAATTTATGCTCGGCTTTGCGCAAACTCGGCACGATTTTTCCGTCGTCGAGCGTTCTACCTTCGCCTTCCGCGCCGTGACAAATCGCGCAATTTTGGCGAAAAAGCGACGCTTCATATTTTTTGCTGTCGGCGATGACGATTCCCTTTTCGCCCGAACCGGCGCACGCCAAAAGCGCGAACAGAAAAAACAAACCGATTGCCGAAAACTTTAATTGCCGCATTAAAAAGTCCGTTCCCAAAGTATTTCAACTTTAATATTAAGTGTAATACTTTGTCGGCGAATTTTCTTCGATTGCTGAAATTGGTTTTGCTTTTTTGAAATAGTAATTTTTCTTAATGCTGTGCGTTCTGGTCTTATGACAGATTGAAATTTACTGTTGCTGAATGACTCTACCAACCGGATACCCGCACTTTTTGCAGGTTTTCCGATAGTTTGATGCTGGTTGTTCGCAAATAGGGCATTTCCTATTTGTAGCAAGGGCGTCTTTTTCTGCTTCTTCATCCAAATTCCAATTAGATATTCTATGCGGCACTGTATCTGCTCCACGAGCGCGACGTGCGTGCCAAAGTTCGAGTAAGGTTGTCGGACCAAGAAACTGTTTCTGATGCTCTTCGACATAATTGTCTAACAATAATGCCAAATCATCAGGATAATCTGTGAACATCCCCGAAAGCTTATCGAGTTGCTGTTTTTGTGCAGGCGTAAAAGTATCTAAAACTTTATTGCGCTCTACTTTACCTGTCGGCACCTGAGCATTAGGAAACAGATTGATGGCAGCCTCGAAGATTTCAGCCATTTGATGAGCGCCAACTGCTTTCAATCCCTGTAATGCACCGTGAGCAAACTCGCCTGAAGAATTGCAAAAATACTGATCGAAGCTGCCGTTGCCTGCTTCACCTTCAAGCCACCAAATTGCGAAATAATACCGCT
>SXVE01000584.1 GCA_005790265.1 Acidobacteriota bacterium
AACCTGCCCAAACCGGACGCTCAAAATTCCAATCGCTGACATTTGGAAACAAAAATATCAAGCTCAAAATAAATTTATACGCGGCGATTGCGAAAAAATATGCTCAACGCGGCAGGCGTTAATCGAAATTCAGCCGAATTTTTCGAGCGCTGCTTTTTTCGCGAAAAATCAAAACAGCGCGCAGAAATTAAAGCCGTCAACGAGCAGGTAATTCGTTGACGGCTTTAATTTAATGCCGCCGAAAATTATGTTATGCCAGATTACTTCGGTTGAATATGCCGCCACTCAAGCTGTCCGTCAACGCGCTGATCGCCGATGACCACATTTTCGAGTTTCAATCCCTCGACGTTTTTGAGAATAAACGTGCGGTCGGCTTGTTTGATATTGATGTTGCGCAAAATAACGCCGCGCAGCGGCGCGGCGATTGGCGCGTCGCCGTTAAATACCGTTCCGGCGCGTTCGACCGTAAAGTTTTCAAAAACGATGTCGCGGTAAGTGGAAGGGAAATTGCCGCCGAGCTGTCCCGGATAATCGAGCTGAAACCAGATCAGATTATCGAACGCTTCGACGGTAAAATTGCGCACGCGAACGTGTTCGACAATTCCGCCCCGGTCGAGATTGGCTTTGAATCGAATGGCGGAAGCGCCTTTGCGCAAAATATTGTCGGTAAAATAAACGTGCCGGATGTTGCCGGACATTTCGCTGCCGAGCGCGATTCCGTCCTCGCCGCCCATATCGTTGTGACGAATCATCACGTGCTCGCTCGGACGCGCGATTTCGCGCCCGTCCCGATCTCGACCGGATTTGACGACGACCGAATCGTCGCCGGTGCGAAACCAGCAATGTTCGATCAAAACGTGACGGCTCGAATCCACGTCAACGCCGTCATTGTTGGCGTGATGGCTGTCCACGCGAATTCGCCGCACCGTTGCGTGATCGGTGTAAACGAGATGATTGACCCAGAACGGCGAATTCAGCACGGTGTAATCTTCGAGCAAAACGCGTTCAGCGCGAAAAAATTGAATGATACTCGGTCGCAGATACGTTCCCGCGCCGAAAACGCGTTTGGCAACCGGCGTTCCGTCGGCTCCCATCCGCCGCAGACGCTGAAAATCCGGCTCGGCTTTTTTGATCCACGTCAGAAATTCGCTTGAGGCGTTACCATCAATCGTGCCTTTTCCCGTGATCGCCACATCTTTCACTTCAAACGCGTAAATCAACGGCGAATAACTGTAAACTTCCGTGCCTTCCCAGCGCGTCAGCACCGCCGGCAAATAATCGCGCGCTTCCGGGCTGAACAGCAGCGTCGCTCCTTCCGAAATGTGCAGATTGATTCGGCTTGCCAGCTTGATCGAACCGCGACTCAGCCATTTTCCCGGCGGAATCACAACTCGTCCGCCGCCGTCCGCCGTTGCCTTTTTGATTGCTGACAAAATAGCCGGACGCGCGTCGGCATTGTTGCCGGTTTGCGCGCCGAAATCGGTGATAACGTAATCGCGCGCAGGAATTTCCGGCTGACGAATATTGCGCGCCGCTTCTTCCGCTTGCGCCCATTCATCAACCGGTTGAGCGAAAAAGGTTTGAACGGAAAGCGCCAGAGTGAGCAAAACAGTTAGAAATAGACAATTCGTTAATTTCATTTTTTTTTGAGAGCAATTCGTTCTTTAATTAAAATCGGCTAAATGTTGGATTAATCAAAGATTTAATTTTAGTAGAAAACATACGCAATCTCTAATCAGATAGCGCACGCTTCAAATGCGGCGGCATGGGGCGGATGAACTTTAACAATTCGGCTGAACCATTACTGAAATTCTGACAAAAAGCCCCGGTTTTGGCTCGTGTTGCCGAACTGTTTCGTGATCGCATATTGACCGAAAACGTTTTGCGCAACAAACAACATTTATTTAACTTGCCGAACGATGATTCGAGGCTGAAAAATCTTTAAACTTTGCCGCCGATTGATCGTATAACTAAATTGAGGGCAACGCTCGGGAGTATTTTTTGAGGCGGTTCATTTAAAGAACGTTTCGCGTTGGCTTTTGGCAAATGCTTCTCTTTATCGTAATTTTTTTCGTGATGGTGATCGCCGTCGGCGCGTCGGCAGTTCTCGGATTCTCTTTCTATCTCAAACGCCGTCCGAAATCACTCGCCACTGCAAATAACAATAAACAATTCAATGTCTCGCCGCCCGCGCGCAGTCTGTTTGAACCAGACGCCGAAGAACTGCGTTCGATTGAAAGCGAAAAGGAAAAACTTAGCCGCGCAAAAAACGCCGAACGGCAGCATCTTTTGAAAGCTGAAAAAGCGGAAAAAGTTCGACTGCTTCTAAAGAATTGGCAGTCTGCGCCGGACGTTAAAACGACTGCCGAGATTCTGCGTCTCGCCGCCGAAGCCGGAAGCGCGGAAATCTTTTCGGAAACGGCGGAAAACGTGTTGAAAGCGTGGCGCGAGCATCGCATTGAAAATTTATCCGCACTGAATTTGGCTGAATTGTTGGACAGCCATTTTCGCCTTCTTCCCCAACAGGAAAGAACTTCGGGCGCGATTTTCTGGGTCAAACGCGAAATCGAAAATCTGCGCTCGCAGTCAGAGGAAATCAGGTAAATATTTTAGCCGCGAAGAAAATCGTTCTGTAAAATCAGCGCGTTTTTCGCGACTCATTTCTTGAGGAAATCATAATGGACAATCTGACAGGATTAATCGTTTTGGGCGTGGTTGCGCTCATCGCTCTCGCTGTAATCTGGTATACGGTAACGCGCTTTTTGGTCAACGTCGGCGCGACCGAAGTCGGCATTAAAGAGCGCCGTTATTTGGGCAAAAAAATGGCGCAGGGACGCGTCGTCGCGACCGACGGCGAAATCGGGATTCAAGCCGACGTGCTGAAGCCCGGACTGCATTTCGTTCTTTACCCGATTGAGCGCGTCATTCAAAAAGTGCCGCTCGTCGAAATCGGCGCCGACGAACTCGGCGTCATCGAAGCGATTGACGGCGAACCGATGCAGACCGGCTCGATTTTCGCGCCGGATAGAGCGCAGAACATTCACAACAACTTCCAAGACCCGATTGCATTTATTAAACAAGGCGGCGTCAAAGGCATTCAGCTGCGCACTTTGCCGCCGGGAAAATGGGCAATTCACCCGTATTTGTTTAGAGTTTCGATTGCGAAAGCGAGTATGATTCCGCCGGGAAAAATCGGCGTTATCACGAGCGCGGACGGCGCTCAGCTCGAACCGGGACGCCTGCACGCGAGCGCGATCAAAGGACACAAAAACTTTCAGGACGCCGAAAGTTTCATCTACAACGGCGGGCAGAAGGGTCCGCAGGTCGAAACTCTAACGCCGGGAACTTACCGCATTCACACGGCTTCGTTTTCGATTGACGACGGCAACGAACAAAAACCCGGACTTTTTACCGTGCGTTTGTATGACGCGACAATCATTTCGGAAAACCAGATCGGCTTGGTCGAAGCGCTCGACGGCGCGCCGCTCGACCCGCGCGATTACGTCGCGCAAGCCGTGACCGGTCACGACAATTTTCAGGATTCCAATACGTTTATCACCGGCGGCGGACAGCGCGGACCGCAGAAAGATATTCTTTTGCCCGGAACTTATTACATCAACCCGCTGATGTTCAAAGTGATTATGGAATCGGCGAAAGAAGTGAAACCGGGCGAAGTCGCCGTCATCGTTTCCAACGTCGGCAAAGATCCGTCCGAAGAAATCCGGCAGGCGATGGCGCGAAAGGTACGCGAAAGATTGGAACGTGAGGAACAGGAACAAATCACGCGCGCCGCCGAACAGCTCGACAAAGTTGACGGCGACAACGTTTCCATCGAACAAATCAAAGCCGAATTGCAGGCGGACGGCGATCCGGCGGACAAACGGCTCGACGGCGGCGCGCACGAAGCCTACGTCGTGCCCGAAGGTTTTCGCGGCATTCAGGAAATCGTCGTCGGTCCCGGTCGTTATTATTTGAACACGCTCGCGGCGACGCCGATTATCATTCCGACGACGAATATGACCGTCGAATGGACGGCGGAAGATGTCGAAGCATCGTTCGACCCGTTCGCCGTGATTTCCAAAGACGGATTTACGATGCAGCTCGAAGTGCGCGTTGTGTTTCGCGTCAAACCGGAAGATGCGCCGTTTATGGTCGCGAAAATCGGAAATACCGACCGGCTCGTGCAAAACGTGATGCATCCGCTGATTGACTCGATTTTCCGCAATCAGGCGTCGGAAAGTTCGGCGATGGCTTACCTGCAAAATCGCCACGAAGAACAGGAACGCGCCGAAGCGAGAGTGCGAATGCACCTTTTGAAATATCACGTTGATGTCGTTAACGTTTTGATTTGCCATATTCATCTGCCCGAAGAATTGATGAAAACGCAGACCGAGAAAATCTTAGCCGAACAGCGCCAGAATATGTATAACGCGCAGCGCGAAGCGGAAGTAAAACGCATCGAACTGGAAAAAACCAGCTCGCAGGCGAACAACCAAAAGAGCTTGATGGAAGCGACGGTCGGCGTCGAAATCGCCGGCAAACGCTCGGAACAGCGCAAGAAAGAAGCCGAAGGCGAAGCGTATTACATCGCCGAAACCGGTAAAGCCGAAGCCGAAAAAGTGCGCTTAATGGGCGAAGCGCAGGGCGTCGCGTATAAAGAACAAGTTAACGCGCTCGGCTCAAACGGCGTCGCGCTCGTCGAAACCTTAAAAGTCATCGGCGAGAAAAACGTGCGCATCACGCCCGACATTCTCGCTTCGGGCGGCGGAAACGGCGCAGGCGACGGGGGCATCGGTTCTTTGCTGCTGCTCAATCTCTTCCGCGATCAAATGCAGAGAAACGGCAACGGAAATAATTCATCAACCGGTGCTGCCTCTTCAAATTTGGCGCCGACAAATGGCGTTAAATAGTCGTCTAAAAGTTGAAAGCAAACAAAGAATCCGCAAAGTGTTTATACTTTGCGGATTCTTTGTTTGCGGCGAGCAGTCAGCAAGCAGAGAAATTCACCAAATAATCCTTGTCTTTGCAAGAAAGCGGCGAATTGCCCTTGACTGGACACGAAAAACGGCGCGCCCGATAGAAAAAAACGTTGCTTTTTCCTACAATTGTCAAACTATGACGATTGACGAACAGATTGCATTTATTAAAAAAGGCGCGGTTGACGTGATTCGCGAAGACGATTTACGCGCTAAACTCGAACGCAGCGAAAAAACCGGAAAACCTTTGCGCGTCAAACTCGGCGCCGATCCGACCGCGCCGGACATTCATCTCGGTCACACGGTCGTGATTCGCAAACTCAAAGCGTTTCAGGATTTGGGACACACGGCGATTTTTCTAATCGGCGATTTTACCGGCTTGATCGGCGATCCGACCGGAAAATCGGTGACGCGCCCGCCGCTGTCAATCGAAGAAATCGCGGCGAACGCCGAAACTTACAAAACGCAGATTTTCAAATTGCTCGACCCGGAAAAAACCGAAATTCGTTTTAATTCCGAATGGATGAATCGTTTTTCGGCGGCGGATTTCGTCAAATTAACGTCGCGCGTGACGGTCAAACAAATTTTGGAGCGCGACGATTTTGAAAAGCGAATGGCGGAAGAAAAGCCGATTTCGCTGCACGAACTTTTATATCCGCTCGTGCAGGGCTACGATTCGGTCGCACTCGAAGCCGACGTCGAACTCGGCGGAACCGATCAGAAATTCAATTTGCTCGTCGGGCGAAATTTGCAGCGCGAATACCAGCAGGAACCGCAGATTATCATCACGACGCCGCTGCTCGAAGGTTTGGACGGCGTGCAGAAAATGTCGAAATCTTTGGGCAATTACATCGGCATAGGTGAAGCGCCGGGCGAGATGTTCGGCAAAATAATGTCAATTTCCGATGAATTGATGTGGAAATATTACGAGCTTTTGACCGATATGACGGTTGATGAAATTAACGCCCTGCGCTTTCGCTCGGAATCGGGCGCGGAAAATCCGCGCAACATCAAAGTAAACTTGGCGAAACTCATCATCAACGATTTTCATTCGGCGGAAGCGGCTTTCGCAGCGGAAGACGAATTCAATCGCCGTTTCGTCAAAAAAGAAATGCCCGACGAAATCGAAGAAACCGCAATCGCGTCAGGGACTTACAAACTCGCCGATTTATTAGTCCAAACAAATCTCGCCGCGTCAAAAGGCGAAGCCAAACGTTTAATCGAACAAGGCGGCGTCAAAATCGCGGGCGAAAAAGCGTCGGACGCGAAAGCTGATTTCACGCTTAATTCCGGTGACGAATACGTTTTGCAGGTCGGCAAATTGAAATTTTTAAAAGTCAAAGCAAATTGAAAACGCTTGTAATGACGCGGCGCGGCGAAATTTAACAGAATTGTAATTTCAAAATTCAGCATCTATAATCTGTAACAACTTTTTATAACTTTTGTTCAGTTATCAAACACGTCGAAACGAATGAGATTTGTCGGTGCGAAAAGAGTGAAATTGTCTGAGCGAATCGGGCGCGCCGCCGCGTCGGAAACGCCTTTGCGCGATTTGGCGGGGAACGTTTCCAAATGGGCGCGTTACGCGCTTGCCGAGGCGAATTCGCTGTCGCTCGAACGCGTTGAAATTTCGCTCAAACGCCTGCCGAAAAAGCTCGACGGTTTTCGCATCGTGCATCTTTCCGACATTCATCACAGTCCGTTTACGTCGCTCGAACACATCAAACGAACGGTCAAAATCGCCAATCGTTTGAAGCCGGACGCGTTCATTTTAACCGGCGATTACGTTTCGCACGAAACCGAATATATCGCGCCGGTCGCCGAAGTTCTGGGCAATTTGAAATCCGAATTCGGCACTTACGCGTGTTTGGGAAATCACGATCATTGGACGGACGGCGAGCTTGTGACGCATCTTTTGCGCGGCGAAGGAATCAAAGTTTTAATCAACGAAGGTTTTCGTTTTGAAGCGCGCGGCGCGGCTTTCTGGCTCGGCGCGGTGGACGATCATATGGCGGCGGAAGTTGATTTGCCGGCGGCGCTGCGCGGCGCGTTTCCCGACGAAATGAAACTTCTGCTCGCGCACAATCCGATTATTTTGCGGCAGGCGGCGCGTGCCGAAGTTGACTTGGTTTTGAGCGGACACACGCACGGCGGACAAGTGAAAATGAAACCGCGCGAGCCGGAAAAAAGATTTTTGCCGCGCCGCAAACTGTCGAGCGGTCTGCACGAACGAAAAGGCACGCAAATTTATATCACGCGCGGCATCGGCACGGTTGTCCTTCCGGTTCGTTACCAATGCCCGCCGGAAATTTCTCTGCTCGAACTGCGCTGCGGGTGAAGAAACAATTACGAATTACGAATTGCAAATTACGGTTAAATGAAAAAGCGCCTTTTTCAATATATAAAAAAGGCGCTTTTACTTTATAATACGTTG
>SXVE01000585.1 GCA_005790265.1 Acidobacteriota bacterium
CGTCGCCGGATTGCGCACGTCGTCTTCAGGAATTCCCGCTTCGACTTTGCCGACCAAATCCGCGCCGACGTCCGCCGCTTTCGTGTAGATTCCGCCGCCGACGCGCGCGAACAACGCGATTGATTCGGCGCCCAGCGAAAATCCGGCGAGAACTTCGATGGCTTTTTCCATCGCCGCGCCGTTCACCGTCGCACCGGCGACGTTAACGACGTAAAGGTTATAAAAAAGAATAAACAACGAACCCAAACCGAGAACGGCGAGTCCCGCCACGCCGAGTCCCATCACGGTTCCGCCGGTAAAAGCGACGTTCAACGCCGCTTTTAAACTGGTGCGCGCCGCCTGCGTCGTGCGCACGTTCGCTTTGGTCGCAATGTTCATTCCGAAATAACCGGCAGTCGCGCTGAAAATCGCGCCGATCAAAAATGAAATCGCGATAAACGGCGAAGATGTCGCGACCATCGTGCCCGACCAGGCGAGCAGCGCGGCGGCAATCGCGGCGAAATACGTCAGCACAATCCATTCGGCTTTCAAAAACGCCATCGCGCCGGTCGCGATATAGTTTGCCAGCTCGATCATATTTTCATCGCCGGCAGACTGTTTGCTCACCCACGCGGACTTGAACGCCATCACGACTAATCCCAAAATCCCTAAAGCCGGGATCAAATAAAGAATTGTAGATTCCATCAAAAAACCACCTATTTTTATAAATAAATTACTGTTTTGTTAAATTTTTAAGTTTAAAATTATGAAGCTCAGTTTCGGCTGATCAAAATAAGCGCAACTCAAGCAAAAGGGTAATTATTGCCGATTTTAGGGCAAACATTCAAATAGAATCGGCTAATTGAGCGGGAAATAGAGAATTTCGGAAAAATAAATTAACGACAGGAGCGCAAACGGCACGAATTTGAAACGCTTTTCGTCAAAAATTCCCGTTCGCGCTCCGCGCTTTTTGCGCTTTTTTTACCGCGCGGCTTTAATTTTTTTCTTTGTCCATCAATTCGATAAATCGCCGAAACAGATATTCCGAATCGTGCGGTCCGGGCGCGGATTCGGGATGATACTGCACCGAAAAAACGGGCAGAGTTTTGTGGCGCAGACCGGCGACCGTTTGGTCGTTGAGGTTGACGTGCGTGATTTCGACCGTTTCCGGCAAGCTGCTGGCTTCGACGGCGAAACCGTGATTGTGCGCGGCGATTTCCACTTTGCCGGTCGTCAAATCCATAATCGGCTGATTGCCGCCGCGATGACCGAATTTCATTTTGTACGTTTCGCCGCCGAAAACCTGTCCGAGAATCTGGTGTCCGAGACAAATGCCAAACATCGGCACGTCTTTTTCGATCAGTTTTTTGATTTCGGCGACAACCGTTTTCATTGCAGCCGGATCGCCCGGACCGTTCGAGAGGAAAATTCCGTCAGGCTGCAAATTCAAAACTTCCTGCGCCGAAGTTTCCGCCGGAACGACCGTGATTTTACAGCCCATTTTGGCGAATTCGCGCAACGAATTGGTTTTCACGCCGAAATCGTAAGCGACGACGTGAAATTTTTGCTCTGTTTCGGCGGGATAATCGAAAGTTTTTTCAATCGTCACGGCGCTGGCAAGTTCGCGATTGTTCATTTCCGGCGAAGCGAGAACTTTCTGCAAAAGGCTTTCTTCGTTCAGATCAATTGACGAAATCGCGGCGCGCATTGCGCCTTTATCGCGAATATGGCGAACGAGCGCGCGCGTATCAATCCGTTCGATACCGACGATTTTATGGCGTTTGAGATATGAATCCAGAGTTTCGGTCGAGCGCCAGTTTGACGCCGCGCGGCTCGCTTCGCGGACGACGAAACCTTCGACCCACGGACGACGCGATTCGGTGTCTTCTTCGTTAACGCCGTAATTGCCGATCAGCGGATAAGTCATCGCGACGATTTGCCCGGCGTAACTCGGATCGGTCAGAATTTCCTGATAACCGGACATCGAAGTGTTAAAAACCATTTCGCCGAAGCACTCGCCGTCTGCGCCGAACGATTTGCCGTGAAAAGTGCGCCCGTCTTCGAGAACCAAAATTGCCTTTTTTGAAAGATTCATAGCAGCAATTTTACCGCAAAAAGCACGGAAGCGACAAAAAGTAGAAAGTGGAAAATAGAAAATGGAAATCAGTCAAAATCGGGTACTCGGTTGATAAATAAAAAGAGCGTCCGAATTTCGCAGAAATTCGGACGCTCTTTTTATTTAATATTTTGTTTTTAATGTTTCGGCGGCTTCGTGCGGTTATTCTTCCGATTCTTCGCTGTCGGCGCGAATGTTGTTCATTTTTTGTTCGGGCGGAAGATTGTATTCGCCGTGCTCAAGAAAACCGATGTTGGACGGTTTCCAGTAGCGAAAAAAGGCTTTGCCGTAGATATATTTTTCGGGAACAAGTCCCCAATAACGCGAATCGGAAGAATTGTCGCGATTGTCGCCCATCACAAAATAATGATGTTCTTCGACGCGGCGCGCCGGAATCGTCGGCAGCGTCTGATTGTGTTCCGTGTCGAGATACGATTCTTTTAATTCGCGTCCGTTGATTAAAATGCGCCCGTTAATAATTTCGACTTCTTCGCCCGGCAAACCGATGATTCGTTTGACGTAGCTTTTTTCCGGGTCTTTCGGATACCAAAAAACAACGATGTCGCCGCGGTCGAGATGTCCCCAGCTGACGCTGTCAATTTTGTAATAAACGAGTTTATTAACCAGCAAACGCTCGCCGTCGTGCAATTCGGGAAGCATCGAAGTGCCTTCGACGACGACCGGCTGCGCGATAAAAACGCCGAACAAAATAAAAACCGCAATGATTAAAATGATGTCGCGCACCAGCCGCATACTTTCGAGCCAAAGCCCTTGGCGCGATTCCACTTTTAATTTTTGAACTTCTATGTCGCGGTCATCAGCGGCGGAGACGACGCCGAAATCAAATTGGTTTTTTCTCTGGAAATCGAACATAATCAAACGGTTCTGATGTTTTTACGGAGGTTTTTGGTTGGCGGAAAACTTCTCCTAAACTATCTAAAAAGTAGCTTTATTTGACGTGGTTTGTCAAAAAATAAAAAGCGGCTCGCAATTTTCAACTGAGATAGCGAAATGCGCCGTCTTAAAATCGAAAAGACGAAGCGCATCAGCGTTTTGCCCGTCACACACGAAAAATATGAATGAAGAAATTCGCCGTTTATTTCCGGCAGCGCAAAAATACGTTTACTTAAACAGTGCCGCCGTCGCGCCGCCGCCGACACCGGCGATTGAAGCCGTGTTCGCGCAGTTAAAAGACGTTTCGGAAAATGGTTCGGCAAATTACGTTGATTGGATCGCCACGAAAAACCGCGCCCGCGCGCTTGTCGCCGCGATGCTCAATGTTGAAGCCGAACAAATCGCATTTATGCGCAATACGTCCGACGGATTCGCAACGGTCGCCAATGGTTTGCGCTGGCAGAAAGGCGACAACATCGTTACTTTCGCCCGCGAATTTCCGGCTAATTTTTATGCGTGGCGCCGAATCCGCGACGAATTCGGCGTCGAACTGCGGCTTTGTCCGGAACGCGGCGGACGCATTGATTCCGAAGAATTTGTTTCATTAATTGACGCGAACACAAAAATCGTTTCGATCAGCGCCGTGCAGTTTGCATCGGGTTTTCGCGCTGATCTGGAAAAAATCGGCGCGGCGGCGCGAAAAGTTGACGCGCTTTTCGCCGTTGATATTATTCAGGGATTCGGCGCGATGCCGCTCGATTTACCGGCGTTATCAATTGATATCGCGGCGGGCGCAAGTCATAAATGGCTGTGCTCGCCCGAAGGCTGCGGCATTTTATATCTAAGCGATAAAGCGCGCGAACGCGTCCGTCCGACGCTCGTCGGTTGGATCAGTGTCGCCGAACCGTGGGATTTTGAAGATTACGAACAGGCTTTCAAACCGAACGCGCTCGCGTGGGAAACCGGAACCGGCGGAATCTCGCTTTTTTACGGTTTGGAGCAAAGCTTGAAAATTTTGCACGAAAGCGGCGCGGAAAATATCCGGCAGCATCTCGAAACACTCAGCGATTATTTGTGCGAATTGCTGGCGAACAAAAATTATGA
>SXVE01000078.1 GCA_005790265.1 Acidobacteriota bacterium
CCCGGCGATCTTCCTGCGCTGCCGAGTGCGCTGTCGCCTAAAGTCGCGGCGATCATCGCCGTCGGAACAAGCGTTACGTCTTCGACCGTTTTGCCGAAAGTTTTGGCGATCATCGTCTGACCGGAAATCAACGCCGACGGCTGGTGTCCGGTGTGAATCGTCGTTACGCCGAATTGCCGCACCCATTCGATCAATTTTTCCTCCGGATTGTAAGCATCAATCGCGCGCAGTTCCGGCTGCATCGGCGCGCTGCCGTCGAGCGCCATCTGCTCGTGCGGCTGATTTAAATAACCGTTCAAGCCGATGACCGAATGCGCGTCAATCAAACCGGGCGTCACGACTTTCGCCGACAGCGTGCGATAATTCGCCGGAATTCTCACCTGCGCCGCCGCGCCGACCGCTTCGATTTTGCCGTTGTTAATTAAGACGACGCCGTTCGTGATCGGTTCGCCCGCCATCGTCCAGACGGTTTCGCCGCGCACGGCGATTTGCGCCGCGGCACCAACCGAGAAAACTTGAACGACAATCGCCAGCAGCGCGACGAATGATAATTGATTAATAATAAATTTCGCGTGTTTTTTCATTATTCCTGACCTCCGTCGTTCATATCGTCGTGAAAACAGTCAATGTGGACGAGCCGATCATTGTTCGCGCCCGCGCCGCCGACGGCGATGATGTAATCTTTCGGATCAGTGCGGTCGAAAACCTTTTTGCCTTCGACGTAAGTTTGCAAAACGTGCGTATAAACGCTCAACGGATCGCCGGAAAGAACGACGAAATCAGCGTCTTTGCCGGTTTCGAGCGAACCGATGCGCGAATCGAGTTCGAGCATTTTCGCGCCCGCCATCGTCAAACCGTAAATCGCTTTTTCCCTGGACATTCCGGCGCGCACGGCTAAACCGGCGGAACGCAGTAAAAGGCGCGAATCGGTGATGTAATCGTCCGTGTGAAAACCGACGAGCGCGCCCGCTTTTTCGAGCGCCGCGCCGTTCGTGTAGCTGACTTCCATCGTTTCGAGTTTGCCGCCGGGACTGTCAATCAAAATGATCGAAGAGGGAAGATTGGCTTTCGCGATTTCGTCGGCGACTTTCCACGCTTCGGAAACGTGCTGCAAAACGACTTTGAAGCCGAATTCTTTCTGCAAGCGGATGACGGTTAAAATATCGTCGTGACGATGCGTGTGAAAATGAATAACTCTTTTCCCGTCAAGCAATTCGACGAGTGCTTCCATCGCCAGATCGCGCGGCGGAAGTTTCGACGCGTCCGTTCCGGCTCGGCGAACTTTGTCGCGATATTCGCGCGCTTTGTAAAATTGTTCGCGGACGAGCGCGGCTGATTTTGCGCGCGTCCCCGGAAAAGCGCCGCCGCCCGCGCGAATCGGATTCGTTCCGTTAGCAAACTTAATGCCGCCCGCGTATCTGCCGCTTTGATCGTAAATCAGCAAATCTTCAATCGCGACGGCGTCATCGCGCAGTTTGATATAAAGCGTCTGACCGCTGTTTAAATGACCGGAACCGGGCATCACGTTAACAGTCGTCAAACCGCCTGCCTGCGCGCGCTGCAAACTTGCGGCGCGCACGTTCAGCGAATCGAGCAGGCGCACTTCCGGCTGAATCGGTGCGGAACCGTCGGCGCCCGCGCCTTCGCCGATATGACTGTGCGTGTCAACGATTCCGGGCATAATCGTTTTGCCCTGCAAATCAACCGTTTGCACGTCGGCTGACAATCGAACGGTGCGCGCATCGCCGACCGCCGTGATTTTGCCGTTTTGAACGAGCAGAACGCCTTGTTCAATCGGCTGACCGACGACCGGAATAATGCGCGCATTGATGTAAGCCGTCGTTTTTTCCTGCCCGTAAATCGCACAGACGAACAGAAAAATAGCGAAAAAGCTAAAAAATCTGATTTTCATTTTTGGTTTCCTCGTGAATTGATTAAAAAAGAAGCGTTAGATGTAAATTGCAACGAATCGAGCGCAACTGTCAAGAATCACGACGCACTTTTACCGCTCGTCAAAGCAAAACGACAAATTTAGCCAAACTCAGCAAACGTAGAATTTGCGCGCCGCTTGGATTCAGCGTTTGAAAAGTTGCTTGAAAACTTTTTTGTCTACCGGTTTTGGTTGTCGTTTGATGGAATGGAAACTCTGAACACGGTTCCGCCGGGCGAATTGGAAAAGGCTTCGATTTTGCCGTTGTGCGCCGTGATAATTCCGTAACAAACGGCGAGACCGAGTCCGGTTCCTTTGCCCGCCGGTTTGGTCGTGAAAAACGGATCGAAAATTTTCTGGCGGTCGGGTTCGCTGATGCCGCCGCCGGTGTCGGCGATTTCAACGATCACTTCATTGCCGCCGGAAAATGTTTTGATTGATAACTCGCCGTCACCGTTCATCGCGTCGCGCGCGTTGAGCAAAAGATTGAGAAAAACCTGCTGCAACTGATCGCCGTCGGCGTAAACGGAAGTTAGCTTCTGATCGAGATTTTTGATTAACTTTAATTTTTGAAACGCTTTATCAAAACTTGCGAGCCGCAGCGCGGTTTCGATGATGCGGTTGATTTCCACCGAATTCCTCGCTGCCGGACGAACGCGAGCGAAATCCATCATATCGTGCGTCACCTGCGTGATGCGCTGAATCTGCGTTGAAATGAGGCGCAGATTATCCTTGATTTTTTCGTCCGTGTTGGGATTCGCCTGCATCATCTGAATCAAAGACGAAATCGAAGCGAGCGGATTGTTGACTTCGTGCGCAACGCCGGACGCGAGCGTTCCCATCGCCGCGAGTTTCTCCGTGCGCATCAACTGTTCGTTGAGTTTTTGCAGCTGCTCGATGTCGGAAGCCATTTTGCGGCTCATTTCATTAAACGAATCAGCCAGCAAACCGATTTCGTCGTTGCTTTTGCGCAGCTCGACTTCCGTTCCGTATTTTCCTTCGGTAACTTGGACGGCGGCGAGCGTGATTCTCTGCAACGGTCGGGAAATGGCGCGCACGATTAAAAGCAGCAGCAAAAGATTCGGCACGAGCGCGGAAACGACGCTGAAAACCAGATATTTGCGCCACGCTTCAAAATCCATTCCGTTTTGAAAAGCCCACCAGACAATCGGAATCTGAAAAATCACAAAACTGAGAATAGCGATTGTCGCGATGCTGAGCGCGATTTTATAGGCAATCGGAAAAAGCCTGAATTGATTGAGCGCGGTTTGCAAGGAGAAAAGTTTGAAATTGGAAATCGCGTAAGCGTAAATCAAAACGCCGGGAAGCACGAAAATCGTGCTGTACGGCAGCAGCGCGTAAATTCCGTAAAACGGCAAAACGATATTCGCCAAAGTTTTTAAGATTCCGGTGATTGAAACCGCCCAGAGAATCGCGCCGAGCTGTTGTCCGCGCTGCGTGCGGCGATATTTTTGGTATTTTCGGTAAAGAATAAACGCGCCGTAAAAAAATACGAAATAAACGTAAACGACAAACGCATAGGCGAGCGGCGCGAGATCAATAATAAAACTGCCGTTTTGGAAACCGGCGTAATTCCACAATAAGCCGAGCGCGGCGGACGGAATTAAAATCAAACCGGGCGCGAAAACGATGGCGGCTTTCCGGCGCGGCGTGCGCGCGTTTTCCGGAAAAACCCACGCAAAAACGACGAGCGCGCACTGCATTAAAAGCGCGACGACGAAACTCGTTGAAACCCACCAGCCCGCGCCGATTTTTTCGTCGTAAAAATTCCAGAAAATTAAATCTTTGATTGTCCAAAAAGCGAGAAACGAGATGAATGCGGCGAAAGTCTGATGCGCGCGATTGCGCGGGTCGGCGACGAAAACATAAAAGCCGAGCAAAACAAGCAGGAAAAGCGCGAATAAATGAAGCAGAATTAACATTTGATGAATCGGTTAATTCCTCGATTCTAAATTAATATCGAAAATCATTCGCGTTGCGGAACGTGAAAACTCAAAAACGTGGACGAATAAAGTCGCGAGCCGTCAATTTACAAGCCGAAAATAAACGAACAGATTGTCAGCGTGATTCCGAACGCAATCGGCAGAAAATGGTTGCGCTCGATCATTTCGCCTTTTTTCAGCAAACGATGAAAAATGACGAACAGCGGAAGCGCCGCCGCGCCGACCGCGCCGCCTAAAATCGCGCCGAAAAATGCGCCGAACAGAAAAATAACGACGCCGCCCGCGCCGCCGGAAATCATTCCCCAAAGCATTCCGACGAACGGCAAAAACAACAGCATCGCCCACCACGGATATTTTTCGATTTCGCGCACCGAATTGGCGATGAGTTTTCCGGAAAAATAACCGACAATCGCCGAAATTAAATTGACGATAAACAAAACGCCGAGAATCCAAACTTCACCGCGCTGCAACATTCCCGAATCAATTGCGAACTTGGCGAAAATCGAAGCGGGCGCGAGAGTTCCGAGAATCAAACCGAAATAGGAAAAAGTTTTTTCAAGATTGAGCGGATTTTTGAGTAATTGCGCTTCCGCGCGCTCTTTTTCCGAGTGAAACGCGCTTTTTTGTCGTTCGGTTTCGGCATTGGCGGCGAGGAGAATATTCAGTCTTTGGTGAACGAGCTCGCTTTCGCGCCGACTGTCGAAATATTCATCGAAATTGACCTGACGGTTTGCGGTTTGTGTTTTTCGGCTTTCCATAAATCTTTTTCCAAATTTCGGACGGAAATTTCTTTGTCTATTTGCCGCGCGCGGACGAATAATTCATCGAGCGACGATTGCGCATTGGCGTTTCCTAAAACAATAAATAATTTTTTCAACGAATCGTGCAGCTCCGACGAATCTTCAACCGAACTCGTTATCAGTTTAATTATTTGCAAAAAATCTTTTTCGGCTTCGGTTTGATGAAAAGATAAGCGCATTTGGTTGCGCCGGTGAAAACAGCGCGCTCCGATCTCGGCGTTTTTATGATTGGTAACGAGAAAAATTTCCTTTTCGTGCGCGGCGGGTTTTTTATCGCGAACCTGACACGCCAGCGAAAGCCCGACGAATCTTTCGTAAACTTCGCGAAATTCGTAAACGGAAAGGTTAATCTCGCTTTTAAGAATGATTTTCTCCAGATATTTTTGCGCCGAAGCGATTTGATCCGACAATTTACTGGAATATCGGTTTGATTCCGAATCTTTCTCGAACAGACTTTTCAGAATTTGGCTGCGCTGTATTATTTGCACGAAAAGCGGAATCCAAAAAATAAAGTTTAGTACGGTTTTGAGCCACAAATGACTTGAAGAAATACGACGGCGATTCTGCAAATAAAAGTAAACGCCGACCGGCGCGCCGCAAGCTAAATAAATGATAAAAACGTCGCTCAGATTCATTACCGGCGAAAAACGGCAATGAATATGCCAACGCCGAATACTCAATCGAAATTGAGCTGAATCCGAACTCCAGCCCGTAAAAATCAGGCTTATAATAAACTTCTCGGAACTTTTTCGGCGGCAGCGTCGTTAGTAAAGATTAGCAAAGCGCCAATTTACCGCGCGGCTGATTGGCAGAATGCAAAAATCGCAAAAACTTCCAAAACAAATAAAAAAACAATGCAAAAAATAATTTCGCACCCGTTCATTGAATGGCACCGAAATTGCAGAAGGTGAAAACGGAATAATAAATACTCCACTTAAACGGAACTAAATTGGATTTATAATTGAAGGAGAAAGCAATCATGACGACAAAGGGGAAAATTAAAGTAATCAAGAAAAACGAAATCAAAGAGAATGCAGCGGCAAGCGTCGCGGTCATCAAAAAATCGAAACAGGAAACAGCACGCGAGATGGTTTCAACGGTGACGAATTGGGTCAGCGATTTTCAAACGCGCAAACGCGAAGAAACCAAAATGGCAATCGAGAAATTCTTCACGCCGACGCAGCCAGTCGGCGAAATCTAAGATTTTTATTAGTTAATATTCGGGCGAAAAGGACGACTCGCCTTTTTCACGCAGACAATCTCCATATATTTGAGGACAGCTTTGATTCGGCTGTCCTTTTTTTCGCGCTTTTTTCGAGTCGTTTGTTGCATTCCGGCTAACTTTTCAATATCTTTTTGGAAGAATCTAACTTTAGCGAATCCATCAAATATGAATGATAAAGTTGCCATCATAACCGGAGCGAGCAGCGGCATCGGACGAGCGACGGCGGCGCTTTTTGCGGCGAACGGAGCCAGAGTCGTCGCCGTCGGAAGAAACGAAAAAGAGCTGAATCTTTTGCGCGACGAGACGCAAAGCGGCAACGGTTCGATAAAAATCGCGCTCGCCGATATTCGCGAGGCTTCGCAAATTGACAGATTAATCAGCGAAATTGTAGAAACCTACGGTCAGATTGACGTTTTGGTGAACGCCGCCGGAATTTTGCTCAACGGCTCGATTGAAAATACAACGCTCGACGAATGGGACAAAATGATGAATATCAATGTCCGTTCGGTCTTTAATTTAATGCAGAAATGCGTGCCGCATTTAATTAATTCAAAAGGGAACGTCGTTAATGTTTCGAGCGTGACCGGACTGCGGGCGTTTCCGGGCGTTTTGGCATACTGCGTTTCAAAAGCCGCCGCCGATCAGTTGACGCGCTGCACGGCGCTCGAATTGGCACCGCACGGCGTTCGCGTTAACGCCGTCAATCCCGGAGTTGTGGAAACAAATTTGCACAAGCGCGGCGGAATGGAAAACGAGGCTTACGAAAAATTTCTTGAGCACTCTAAAACCACGCATCCGCTCGGACGCGTCGGCAAACCGGAAGAAGTCGCCGAACTGATTTTCTTTCTCGCATCGGAAAAAGCGGGCTGGATAACCGGAGCGACTTACGAAATAGACGGCGGTCGCGCGCAAACGTGCGCTCGATAAATTTTTGATAAACACGTGAAATTTCAGCTACTTCCAAGCACTTTCGACGAAAACGGCGCTGCCTCAAAACGACAGCATCTAGCTTGCTTTGTAATCAATGATGAAATTTCCATTGATGCCGGAAGCCTCGCAATGGCGACGAGCGTCGAACAAAAACAGAAAATTCGCGACGTTGTATTGACGCACGCTCATCTCGATCACATTGCCGGATTGCCGCTGTTTATTGACGATCTTTTTGCCAATTTGAACGAACCCGTCTGCGTTCACGCAACTTCTGAAGTAGTGACGGTTTTGGAGCGAGATATTTTTAACTGGTCGGTTTACCCGCGCTTTTCCGAACTGGCGGGCAGACACGGCGCGGTGATGAAATACCAGATTTTTGAAGCTGAAAACAGTTTTACGATTAAAAATTTATCGTTCAAGGCAATCGAAGTAAATCACAAAGTGCCGACGGTCGGTTTGATTATTTCTGACGAAAAAACGACGATTGCGATGACCGGAGACACGGCGGAAATGGATAAATTCTGGGACGCGGCAAATCTCGAAAAGCGGCTCGATGCGATTTTGATCGAATGCGCTTTTCCAGATGAATTAAACGATTTAGCGCATATTTCGCATCATTTGACGCCGAAGTCTCTGCACGCGGAAATCGCCAAATGCGTTCATCTCGACTGCCCGATTTTTATTATCAATATTAAACCGATGTATCGCGAACGAGTAATTAAGCAGATCGAAAGTTTGAAAATTCCTAATCTGGCGATTTTGGAAGTCGGTGCGGTTTACGAATGGTAATTTACCGATTTTTTTCGCGCAGAAAGTTAACTGTTTCAAATTCGTTTTCGATGTGTTCGCCGTTGAAATCATAAAGCAAAACGCGCCCGTTAGACAAAACTTTTTCGATCTTGAAAGTTCTTTCCTCGCGGTTTTTTCCCGGCATAATTTCGGCTCGAAACGTCACATTCATTTCGGGACGCGCCCAAACGCTCGGCGGCGTTTCCTTTTTCTGTTTTTTAAAGATACTCATTTTTTAGTTCGGTTAAGTGTGCAAGCTAAATAATTTATGAAGTGAAAATCTTGTTGCGAAAATTCTTTTTTGGCAGCCAAGAAAGTTTTACAATATACGCCGTTTTCTCAAATGATTTAATGATCGGGCGTCTTCAAATCACGTAATTTCGTTAAACATATATAAAAAGTATAGCAGAAATTTTTGTGTCATCAGCCAAATTGGTAAAACCAGAAATTGTAACTTGATTGACATTTAGCGGCTAAAGTTTCAATATAAAAAACATTTGGCTTTGGTTTGAAAGCATTTTGGGAGATAAAAATTGAACGGAAGACCAAATAAAACAAATTCATTGCAAAGATACGGACATCATCCGGCAAATTACCGTCGTCCGTTTTGGCTTCCCGCTTCAAACTATTATATTTTAGCCGCGGCTGTGACGATTGGCGTCTTTTTTTTGTTGTGGGGCGTATTTCACGACGATTACGAAGAAACTCCGTGGGTCGGAGCCGGAATCGGCGCGAGCATAATTTTAGCCGCCGCCGTTTTTTTGCGCGAAGTGATTTTGCGAAAAGCGCGTTTGAAATATCTCTCGGCGCAAAAACAGCTTGATTATAATTTGAGTTCCGTGAAAACGGCTTATACGGGAATCAATAATCCGCATAAACTGACGCTCGAAAAAAACGCCTCGATTATCGGCGAAATCAAACGAAAATCATCGGCGGCGAAAGTTTTAAACAAACTCTCAAACGGGCATTATGAGGTTTTTGAAATTTGCAATGAATATCTGTCGCTCAATAAAAGCGAACTCAAAACAGTTTCCGTCGGCTCGCCGCGAATCGCCGCATTGCGTCGCGGCAGAGAAGTCGTTAAAGAATTGCACCGTTTTCATCTGCTCGAATGGGCGAGCATCGAGGCGCGGGCTTTGACTCAGGAAGCGAGTTTGAACAGCAGCATTGATGAAAAACTGGATGCTTCGCAAAAAGCTTTGAAAATTGTGCACACGGCTTTGCAGTTTTATCCGAATGAGATACAACTCAAAAGTTCCGAAGATGCACTAAATGAGTTTATCGCTACTATTAAAGTTTCACATTGGATTGAACAAGCCGAACGTTCGGCTTTCAAAGGACATTACAAAAGAGCCGTCAATTATTATCGTGACGCGCTTTTTTATTTGAACAAAAACGACAGAAACAGCGAAGGACAACGCCTCGCGGCGGAAAAAATCACCGCTGAAATCGAAAAGATTCATATTTTAGAAAATAGCAAAAAGGTAAAAAAACAGATTAGTAAAAACTCCTCCGTCGAAGAAACTTATGATTAGTCAGAAATGCCCGAAATGTTCGAGCAGCAGGGTGAGGCGCGGTTATCGTCCGACGCCGATTTGGTTAAAAATATTTTGCCGTTACCACTTATTGTGCGACGGTTGTAATTGGGAATTTGTCGGTTTCGCCGTGCCCGGAACAGTTGATTCAAAACCAACGCGTAAAAAAAAAACACAGCAAAAGAGTGAGAATAAAGCTGGAACTTTCGGCGGCGATTTGACTGAAAACAACTCGGTTTCGGCTGATCCGGTCAAAGCGAAAAGATAAAACCGCCGCTTCAAATCCGGTAAATCAAGTTATCAGCCGATTGATGAAACACCGCAAATTGTACCAATTTATTATTTTTTGCAGCCTGTTATGGCAAGGTGCGGTTGCCGCTCAAACTTCACAAACCGAGATTTCTTCGACCGAAAACCAAACTGTCAGGGAAAATTTGATTCATTTCGGCGATTTAATTGATATTGATGTTATCGGAAGTTTTGAATATGACTGGCGCGGTCGCCTGACGCCCGAAGGTTTTTTAAACGGTCTTGATTTTATTGAAGAGCCGATTTTCGCTCTTTGTCGCAGTGAAGAAGAAGTCGCGTTGCAAGTTGCGAAAGGCTATCAAAAACTGCTTCGCGAACCGAAAGTTAGCGTCAAAATTATTGACCGCTCAAATCGGGCAACTTCCATTTTAGAAGGAGCCGTAAAAAAACCACAGCGATTTCAGATTAAACGCGCGATTTTTCTTAACGAGCTATTGATTATCGCCGGCGGTTTGTCCGAGCGCGCAAGCGGGGAAATCACGGTTTTTCGTCCGTCGAGTCTCAATTGTTCGGCGCGCGATGCGGCTGCCGAATCAGCGACAAACGGCGCAACGGAAAAATTTGTCAAAACCAGTCAGGGCGACGAATCACGATTCTTAAAAATTGAAATCGCGCAGTTAATCAATGGCAATAAAGACGCCAACCCGCAAATTCTCAGCGGCGATGTCGTTACCGTTTTAGAAGCCGAACCGATTTACATTATCGGGGGCGTAAATAATCCGAAACAAATCGCTTCTCGCGCGCAAATTACCGTTTCGCGTGCTATTGACAGCGCGGGCGGTTTGACGAAAAATTCTCAGGAAAATTCGATCACACTTTTTCGCCGCACGGGACGCGAAACGAAAATCATCGAAATTGATTTGGCAAAAATCAAAGCGAAACAGGCGGAAGACATTGTTTTGCAGGGATTTGATATCATTGATGTGGGAGAAAAAGGGCGCGATAGAAAAAAATATCCGCCGATTATCAGTTTGAACGATAGCAGTGAAACAAAACCGAATAATCTGCCTCTGCGAATTATTGACTGACAAAATTGTGTGATAACAACCGCTTTTAATTGTTCAAATCAAAAAAATTTGTTATCAATATAAACTGCACCTTATTTAATTGCTGCTGTAATCACTTTATATATGACGGAAAATCAAAGTAAATTTAGTCGCCGGACTGTCGCTCTTTTCTGGCTCGTTCTTGTTTCAATCGTAATCGGCATTTTGCTTTATTTAGAACAAATTGCGGTTTTGTATGTGATCGCGTCGCTCGGCATAATCGCTCTTCTTTTAGTCGTCGGCTTCGCCGATTTGGAAAACGTCGGACGCGAAAACGCCGACGGCTTTTCACCAAAAACTCAGTAATTATTCGCTAGCTTAAATTGTTATGCACTCTTTTTCGAGAATTATTGCCGCATTTTTTTTGCTGAATGTTTTTTCATTTTCAGCGATTGCTTATGCTCCGCAATATTCCGAAGAAAAACAGAATGCCACTTTGCGCTGGAAAAACGGAACGATTCCCGTTTCAGTCTCCAGTTCATTGTTCAAATCGAACCTCAATATCAAAGTCGGCAGCGATATTTCAGGTGCGGTTCAACGCAGTTTGGAAGTTTGGGAAAAAGCCGCCAACATCAAATTTGAGGAGTTAGCGACTGAAAAGCAATCGGTCAGCCCGACCGGAAATCTCGGCGACGGCGTTAGTCTTATTTCAATCGCGCAAACGCCGGAAAATCTTTTATTGTTCAGTAAAGACGCGGAAACTGTCGCTGCCCGCACAAGAGTTTTCTTTAACAAAAAGGGTTTTATCACCGAAGCCGACATAATTTTGAATCCGTATCAGCAATTTTCGACTGACGGCTCAATCGGCACGTCTGATCTGCAATCTACTCTAACGCACGAAATCGGACATCTTCTAGGACTCGAACATTCATCAGTGCTTGCTTCGACAATGCACGAAAGCAGCGGTAAAAACGGTATTTATAACTTGCCTAATTACAGTTCGCGAACTTTGGCGGAAACAGATGTAGCGGCAATTCGTGCTGTTTACGGCGTAAATCCAGAGCAGGAAAACTGCTGCGGAACAATTAGCGGAAAGCTGACGGCAAACAGCGGCAAATCTCTAAAAAATTATCTGGTTTGGGCGGAAGATTTTGAAACCGGTAAAGTGAGCGGAGAAGGCTCGATCAACAGCGAAGGCTATTTCGTTTTTGAAGGAATGAATCCGGGAAAATACAGAATCTACGCGCAGCCCGCGCCGGAAGTCAAATCGCTTGTTGCGGTAGAAGAAGTTGGAAATATCGAAGTGTTTAAGGGGAGAACTTCAGTACTCAACAAAAAAATCAACGCCAGTGTCGCCGATTTTGAATTGCAATATGTCGGTTTCAACGGTCAACTTTCCGAAAACTCGGTGCTCATTAACGGCGGAAAAACTTTTATGATTTTCGTCGGCGGGAAAAATATCAATTTCGACAGTTATCAAATCGGCTTTAACTCACCGTATCTTTCCGCAATTCCGAAAAGTTTTGCAGCGCACGATTTCGGAGAAAATGTGTCGGCGATCAGCTTTGAATTGCGAGTGGATTCGCAAATTCCGCCGGGCGAATACAGTCTCTACATCGAATCCAAATCCGGTCAGAAATCAATAATCGTCGGCGGTTTGACGGTTGATGATTTCGCCAATAATTGGAATACAAGCGACCTCAATAACTAAAAAATAGAGTAGTATAATAGTTTTTATTCAATTTGCAAAAAAGAAATTATTATGCATAATTGAGGTTGTTCACCTCCCCGGTGAACATTTGGTCACAAGGGGTGAGGACTTGTGACCTAGGGGCGACGGTGTGGGAGACGTCGCCCCGTTAATATTTTAAAGAAGAGTTTTTGCGCTTGACCGCACGATAAATAAGCGTAAGATTTTAAACGTCTTTCTAATATTACAAATGGCTCTGCCGATTGGTGCCGAAATTAACCGGGAAATAAAGTAATTCTTTTAATGACTAGCAGGCTTGGGAGTCGGCTGGTCATTAATCGTTTGTCGTCCAAATTACCACAAACCTGTGTTGAAAAAAATATGAATCAACGCTTGCGAGATTGGCTTTTTCAGGGAGTTAGAGAAATTGAAGGACCGCACGAGCACAGCGGAAAACATCTAAAACACTCTTGGTGGAAAGTGATGTGTTTAACCGGAGTTGATTATTTTTCAACTCTCGGCTATCAGCCCGGAATAGCTTTTTTAGCGGCAGGCGCTTTGTCGCCGATTGCAACTTTAGTTCTCGTCCTTCTCACTTTGTTCGGCGCTTTGCCGATGTATCGCCGAGTTGCTGAAGAAAGTCCGAACGGCGATGGTTCCATCTCGATGCTGGAAAATCTGTTGTCGCGCTGGAAAGGAAAGATGTTCGTGCTCGCGCTGCTCGGATTTGTCGCCACCAGTTTTATCATTACAATCACGCTGTCTGCTGCTGATGCCACGGCGCATATCATTGAAAATCCTTTCGTTGAACACAATCTACAATTTCTCAATCATCGCGTTATCGTGACATTAATTTTAATCGGATTTCTGGGCGCGGTTTTTCTCAAAGGTTTTAGCGAGGCAATCGGAATCGCCGTCGGCATCGTCGCGGTTTTTTTGTTGATGAATGTCATCGTCATTTGGCGCTGCTTTTATGAAATATTTACGCATCCGGATGTTTTAAGCAATTGGCAGGCGGCGGTGTGGGAAAGTCCGAACGTTAATGGAAGCGCGATGATGATGGTTTTCGCCGCGCTTTTTGTTTTTCCGAAACTCGCTCTCGGTTTGTCGGGTTTTGAAACCGGCGTGGTTGTGATGCCTTTAATCAAAAGCGATGAGACATCAACCGCTGAAGAAGAAAAATCAGCTCAGGAATTATCCGTCAATTCGACTGGATTCGATGATCCGGCAAAGCGTGAAAATATTAAAGGCAGAATCAAAAACGGAAAGAAACTGCTGAGCGCCGCCGCCATCATTATGAGTTTTATGCTTGTCGGCAGCAGCATCATCACTTCGATGCTGATTCCGGCAAACGAATTTGGCGAAGGCGGCAGAGCCTACGGACGCGCCGTTTCATTTTTGGCTCACGAATATCTCGGCGAAGTTTTCGGCACTTTTTACGATGTCAGCACGATTTTGATTTTGTGGTTCGCCGGCGCGAGCGCAATGGCTGGACTGCTAAATATTGTTCCGCGCTATTTACCGAGATATGGAATGGCGCCAGATTGGGCGCGGGCGACGAGACCGCTCGTATTGGTTTTTACGGCGATTTGTTTTATCGTCACTATTTCCTTTCAAGCCGACGTGGCGGCGCAAGGCGGCGCTTACGCGACCGGCGTTTTAATGTTGATGACCTCAGCCGCAGTCGCCGTGACAATATCGGCTTGGGAAAAAGCGCAGAAAATCTGGCTGGTGTATTTAGCAATTACGCTGGTTTTTATTTACACGACGATTGTCAACATCATCGAACAGCCGGAAGGAATAAAAATCGCTTCGCTTTTTATTTTTGGAATAATTGTCACGTCGCTTATCTCAAGAGCGCTGCGTTCGACCGAAGTGAGAATTGACAATATCGAATTTGACGAGCAAGCGGAAATTTTTATCAACGAATTGGCGGAAGGCGATATAAGAATTGTAACGAACCGGCGCGAAACAGGCGATGTTTCCGAATATCGTTTCAAAGAACACGAAAAGAGAATTGACAATCACATTCCTTCAACCGATCCGGTTTTGTTTTACGAAATTGAATTGGGCGATGCTTCGGAATTCAAAGGAAAACTGAAAATTCGCGGAGTTGATATTGACGGCTACAAGATTTTGCGTACGGAAGCGCCTGCCGTTCCAAACGCCATCGCCGGTTTGTTGCTGTATTTGAAAAGTCGAACGGGAAAAATTCCGCACGTTTATTTCGGCTGGAGCGAAGGAAATCCGATTCACTATCTGATTCGCTATATATTGTTTGGAGAAGGAGATACAGCGCCGGTCACGCGTGAAATTTTGCGCCAGGCGGAACCGAATCCGGAAGAACGTCCGAGCGTTCACGTCGGCGGCTAAAGCAAAAATTTAAAGAGTTCAAAGATTAATTGTCGTTAATCTGAATGAGATTCGGATTCATTTCCAAAAAACACGAACGGCAATAAACCGGGCGTCCCTGCGACGGGTAAAACGGAACGGTCGTGTGCGCACTGCATCGCGCGCAGAAAACGGCAACTTCGATTCTTTGTTTTACTCCGGCGGCTTGTGCGGCGGCGATTGCCGCCAGTCTTTCGTTTTTGGCTTGCTTGCATTCCTTGCAGCGCTTCGGCGGATTTTTTAGTCCTTTGTCGCGATAAAAAGTTTGTTCGCCGATTGACCAAACAAAATCCTTGTTGCAGTCAATACACAAAATATTTTTTTCTTCTAATTCGAGTTCGGTGCCGTTGGTATTTTGAAACGATTCATTTGTAGACCCGAAATGGTTGGCTGACATACTTGAAAACTTCCCTCCTTGCTTTTAATTTTTAATATAGAGTAACAAATCAATCGAACATTGAGGAAATTAGCTCTTTAATAATAAAAATTTCATAACGCCGTTGAACCGAGAATGATTTTGGGTTAACTCGTTAAAATCAAGCGTTTGTAGTAAATTTGAATGTGGTGAGAATCAAAATTACAAACCGATTAAATATTAAATAAGCTAAGTTTGAAATTATAACTAATAACTTTAACTGTCAAGTTTTGACTTATTTTAATATTAAAATAACAAGTTTATACGATGAAAATTCTGGTAGTCGGATCAGGCGGTCGGGAACACGCGATTTGTCGGGCGATAAAAAAAAGCAAAAAAACAACGAAAATCTTTTGCGCAAATGGAAACGCGGGCATCGCTCAAATCGCCGAATGCGTCGCGATCAAACCCGTTCAGATTACCGAATTGGCTGATTACGCCGAAAATAATTCGATTGATCTGACGTTTGTCGGCGGCGAGAATTCGCTGGCGCTCGGCATGGTTGACGAATTTGAACGGCGCGGTTTGAAAATCGTCGGGGCGAGCCGCCAAGCCGCGCAGCTGGAATCGAGCAAATCGTTTGCGAAGGATTTTATGGCGCGTCACAAAATTCCGACCGCGCAGTATAAAACGGCTTTTTCAACCGTCGAAGCCGCCGAGATTCTGGAAGCCGGTGAATTCGGCGGTGAGCAATCGCCGGTCGTCGTTAAAGCCGACGGACTCGCCGCCGGCAAAGGCGTTGTCGTCGCCGCAAATCGAGCCGAAGCCGTTTCCGCCGTTAATGAATTGCAAAATCTGGTCGGTGCAGATGCGGCGCAGAAAATTGTTCTCGAAGAATGTTTGTTCGGCAAAGAAATCTCTCTGCTCTTATTTTCCGACGGCAAGAATTTCGCGCTGATGCCGCCGACGCGCGATCACAAACGCATCGGCGAAAACGACCGCGGCGCAAACACCGGCGGAATGGGAACGATTACCGACGCAAGTTTGTTAAGCGCTGAATTAACCGCAGAAATCGTTGAAACGATTGTCAAACCGACGCTTATCGGCGCGGAAAAAGACGGTTTTCCGTTTCGCGGAATTCTTTTTCTCGGATTGATGCTGACCGAAAACGGCGTCAAGGTGCTCGAATACAATGTGCGTTTCGGGGATCCGGAAACGCAGGCGATTCTGGTGCGGCTCGAATCGGATTTTGTCGAAATTTGCGAAGCAATCATCGCCGGAAAATTAAACGAATTGAGTATCGAATGGCAAGCGGGAAGTTCGGCTTGTGTGGTGCTGGCTGCCGAAAATTACCCGCAAAAACCACGATCCGGAGACGTTATTTTCGGTTTGGACGAAGTTGAGAAATCAAACGACGTTTTTGTTTTCCACGCCGGAACGGATCAAAACGAAACTGGCGAATATCTGACGGCAGGCGGTCGCGTGCTCGGCATCACGGCGACGGCGAAAACTCTGGCTGAAGCTCTCGAAACGGCTTATGCCGCCGTCGAGAAAATTAGTTGGAACGGAATGCAGTTTCGCCGCGACATCGGAAAATAAAACGCGTCGGAAAATAAAATGCGCGAGAATAATCAACTTGTTTGACGGATAAATTAATAATTCTCAATCGTTTTAAGATAGCCGTCAAAATTTCGCTTCATTTCGCTGAGGGAATCGCCGCCAAATTTCTCGCGCATCGAATTTGCCAGAACGATGGCGAGCATTGCTTCGCCGATTACTCCGGCAGCCGGAACCGCCGTAATATCTGATCGCTCGAAAGCGGCTAAATCTTCTTTTTTCGATTCGATATCAACCGAATGCAGCGCTTTGCGCAGCGTCGCAATCGGTTTCAAATAACCGCGCACGCGCAATTCCTCGCCGTTGGTGATTCCGCCTTCCAAACCGCCCGCGCGATTGGTTTTTCGTTGAAAATTGCTTTCGCCGTAGAAAATTTCGTCGTGCACCGCCGAGCCGAATTTTCCGGCATTCGTTACGCCTTCGCCGATTTCGACGGCTTTAACCGCTTGAATTGACATCAACGCCTGCGCGATGCGACCGTCCAATTTTTCGTCCCACGAAGTGTGCGAACCCAAACCGACAACGACCGATTTAGCGACGACTTCAAATATTCCGCCGAGCGTATCGCCGTTTTGTTTGGCTTCGTCAATTAATTTGACCATTTCCGCCTCAAGTTCCCGATTCGCGCAACTCAGCGGCGATTCCGAACTGACGGCTTTTATTTCTTCCCATGTTTGCGATTGCGGAGTTTCGGGAACGCTGCCGAGTTTGATAACGTGGCTTTTTATTTCGATTCCGAAATTTTCCAAAAGCTGTTTGGCAATTGCGCCGCAGGCGACGCGCGCGGCTGTTTCTCTCGCCGATGCGCGCTCTAAAATATCGCGCAAATCTCTGGTTTGAAATTTCTGCCCGCCCGCCAAATCGGCGTGACCGGGACGCGGACGCGAAACCGTGCGCGGATTTTTCGGCTGGACTTCGAGCTTGCGGTCAGACATTACTTCGAGCCAGTGCACGAAATCGCGGTTTTCGATCATCATCGTCACCGGCGAGCCGAGCGTTTTTCCGTGCCGAATGCCGGAAAGAAACTCAGCTTTGTCGCTTTCGATTTTCATTCGTCCGCCGCGTCCGTAACCTTGCTGTCGCCGCCACAATTCGTGGTTGATTTTTTCCGCGTCAATCGGCAGATCGGCGGGCAATCCTTCGACGATGGCGACAAGCGCTTTTCCATGCGATTCTCCGGCAGTGGTAAATTTAAAAAACATTTTAATTTTCTTTTGGTATTCAGCCGTCTAGTTTTCAGCCGTCAATGGTTTATTAACAATTTGATTGACCGGCGTGTTCGATTTTTTCTTGAAAACGATTAATCCGATGCTGGCGAGAATCAAAATTCCGCCGAAAACGGTTTGCGGCGGAAGCGTTTCCCCTAAAAACACTGCGCCGATAATAACGGCGATCAGCGGCGTCACGAGCGAAATCATCATCGCTTTGGTTGATTCGATTTTACTCAAAAGCCAGTAATAAAGCCAAAATGCGGCGATTGTTCCGAAAATCGTTAAATAAACAACGCAGAAAATCGCCGTTGTCGTCCACTGCAAATCGAGCGGATTTCCTTCCTTTAAAAGCGCATACACAATCAAAGGCGGCGTGCCGCAAATCATCTGCCAGAAAACCAAACTTGCGGGATGCATTCCGCTGCCTTTCGCTTTGACGAGAATTGACGCCTGCGCCGCCGCATAAGCGCCGATCACAATCGCCACGCATCCGGCAAAAGCGTCGAAACTGTTGACTTGCAGCTGTTCAAAAAAGATGACCGCAACACCGACGATGCCGAGGATCACGGAGAATATTTTCAAAAGCGTAATTTTTTCGGTCGGGAGAAAAAACCATGCGAGAACCAAGCCGAAAACCGTGATCATCGCCTGCAAAACCGCCGCTAAACCCGATGAAATATATTGTTCGCTCCAGAAAACAAGGCTGTAATTGATAGTGAACTGCAAAATTCCCGTGAGCGCGATCAGTTTCCATTCTTTCGCTGTTTGCGGCGACGGGAGTTTTTGAATTTTGATAATAATCGCGAGCAGAATCGCAGCGAGCAGGAATCTGGCGGAAGCGAAAGTGATGGGCGGAAGATTTTCGAGTCCGATTTTGATAAAAATCCAGGTCGGTCCCCAAATCAGACAAAGCAAAAGCCAGACGAACAATTTCATATCTTTAAAGAATAGATGATGCGATATGAAAATAGAATCGCCGAAGATAAAAATATTTTTAGATTAGTTTTTCGGCGAAACGCGGAAAAAGCGGCGCGAAATTAAAGTTACGCTTTTTCGTAAAAACTCAAATGCGTTTCGCCTTGTTTGACAATGCGCCAGCGCCGCAGCTGTGCGATTGCTTCGGGCAAAACTTTTTTCGCGTGGTGTTCGACGATTAATATTGCATTGTCGCTGAGTAAATTCGATTCGGCGTTTCCGAAATCGTGCAGAATCAGCGCGTATTCGCTTTGATACGGCGGATCGAAAAAAACGATGTCCCAACTTTTTTCGTGACGGCGATTGGTAAAAGTTTCGGCTGGCAGACAAACGACTTCGGTTTGGTTTTCCGGCACGTCGAGCGAATCGAGATTGCTTTCAATCAAACCGCACGAGCGTCGCGATTTGTCTACAAACGTCGCGAAAGCCGCGCCGCGCGAAATCGCTTCGATGCCGATGGCGCCCGTTCCCGCGCACAAATCCAAAAAGCGCGTTTCGTCGCTTATTCGCGGCGCCAGAATATTAAAAAGCGTTTCGCGAAGCCGATCAGAAGTCGGACGGGTTTTATTATCCGCTGGACTTTTCAGCACGCGTCCGCGATATGAACCGGCAATAACTCGCATTTTTTTATAAATCAAACATCAAGAACCGCGAATTTGAATAATCAATATCAAAATTCGCAGTTCTTGATTTAACAAACGGAAATTAAATTTACTGTTTTTCGTAAAAGCTGAGCGCCGTATCGTCCTGCACGACGACGCGCCAGCGTTTCAGCACGCCGAGTTTTTCGGGCAGCGCCATTTCTACCGAGTGTTCAACGACCAAAACGCCGGTCGGTTTGATTGCCGCGCCGCGTTTTAAAAATTCGAGCACGTCGGCATATTCGCTTTCGGTCGGCGGATTGAAATACACGACATCCCAATGACGTTTGCGGTTCGCCATTCTTTTCAAGAACGGAATCGCTTCCATTTCGACGATTTCGCCGTGTCCTTCTTTGACCGCGCACGTTTCGAGATTTTTCTTGATAAAACTGATCATTTTTGAAGATCGTTCGACCATCGTGCTGATCATCGCGCCGCGCGAAATCGCTTCGATGCCGATAATTCCGGCTCCGGCGCTCAAATCGAGAAAACGTCCGGCGCGAACTCGGCGAAAAAGAATTTTGAACATAATTTCGCGAACTCGCCGCGAAGTCGGATTCATTTTCGGAGAAGCGCTGTTTTGCAAATATTTACCGTGCAGTTTGCCGTCGGTTATTTGTAAATCGGAAACGATTTTTACTTTGTTTTCCTGCTGCCACGGTTTAAGCGGTTTTCCTTTGACGGGAAAACGACCGCGCGGGGCAAATTTTCCGCCGGGTTTCGGCGCATAACTGCTGTCGGAGCGTTGAAAATTATCGCGGCTCGGACGCGTGTCGCGCGTGTCGCGGTAATTGCTGTTGTCCCGAAAATCACGTCTGTCGCGCGGATCACGCGAATCTCGTGCGTCGCGATTCGGCGAATTGTTTGCGTCGCGGCTCGGAAATCTCGGTCGCGTGTCGCGATTTTGATATCGGTCATTACTACTGCCGCCGCGATTCTGAAATCGGTTGTCGCCGCCTTCACGGCTTTGGTAACGATTGTCGCCCGAATCTCGATTTTGATAACGATTGTCGCCGCCGCTTTCGCGGTTTTGGAATCGGTTATCGCCATTGTTATTACTGCGGTTGTTTTGATAACGATTATCACCGCCTTCGCGGTTTTGGTAGCGGTTGTCGCCGCCGCTTTCGCGGTTTTGATACCGATCATAACGAGTAGAAGAAGTGTTTTCCTTGCTTCTATCGTAGAGTTTTTTAGGATTTAAAGGGTTTGTTGTTGTCGTCGGTCGTCGGTTTTCCATTGTATTTTCCTTTATTGTGTGAACAAATTGTCTATGATCTGCGACAATTCATCAATTTCATAAGAAATTCACAAATGAAAGCGAAAAATGAATTTTTTTGATGAGAGTATTGTTCGGAATTCAGGTTTCAGCTTGGATTTGCTATTTACTCTGAAAGTATAAGTAATAATTTGAGTAAATGTTTCACTAGCAATATAAACAAATTTGCATATAAAATTCAATTATAAATTGTAAGTTTTTGTAAACGCACAGTTAATTCCTTAACCGATTCCGGCGAGCCGAAATCTCGCATCCGCTTTCGCCGCTTCGACGAGCAGAGACGTTTCTTTGGTCAGCCGTTTTGAAGTCAGATAAAACTCCGCTTCCGCGCGCGCGGTTTCAAGAATTTCCAGATCGCGAATGATGTTTCCGATCTTGAAGGTCTGCACGCCGGATTGTCTCGTGCCGAGAATTTCGCCTTGCCCGCGAATTTCCAAATCTTTCTCCGCGATGCGAAATCCGTCGGTCGTTTCTTCCATAATGCCGAGTCGTTCGCGCGCGACAGCGGTTTTTTTATCGCCGGTCAGCAAAACGCAAAACGATTGTTTCGCGCCGCGCCCGACGCGCCCGCGCAATTGGTGAAGCTGCGACAAACCGAAGCGTTCGGCGTGTTCGATAATCATCAAAGATGCGTTCGGCACGTCAACGCCGACTTCGATAACGGTCGTCGAAACGAGAATCTGCGTTTCGCCGCGCACGAATCGCTGCATAATCTCTTCTTTTTCCGCCGCCTTCATTTTTCCGTGCAGCAATCCGATTTTGAAGTTCGGAAAAATCTCGTCGCACAATTCTTCATACATTTTCGTCGCGGCTTTCAAATCCATTTTTTCCGATTCTTCGATCAGCGGATAAACGATGTAAACTTGCCGTCCGAGACTGATTTCGCGCTCGATTCCTTTATAAACGCCCGCGCGCTGATCTTCGCCGACGACCACGGTTTTGATCGGCGTTCGTCCCGGCGGAAGCTCGTCAATCACGGAAACGTCCAGATCGCCGTAAACCGTCATCGCCAGACTGCGCGGAATCGGCGTCGCCGTCATCACCAGAATATCCGGATTATAGCCGCGCGCGCGCAGCTCGCCGCGCTGCATCACGCCGAAACGATGCTGTTCGTCAACGACCGCCAAACCGAGTTTTTCAAATTCGACGGCTTCCTGAATAATCGCGTGCGTGCCGATCACGGCGTGAATTTCGCCGGCGGCAATCGCGCTCTGCACTTTTCTTTTCTCGGCGGCGCGCAAACCGCCGGTCAGCAGTTCGGCGCGGTAAGATGTTGCGCCGAAAAGTTTTTTGGCGTTGCGCGCGTGCTGTTCGGCTAAAATTTCGGTCGGCGCCATCAAAGCGGTTTGATAACCGTTTTCCATCGCGGCGAACATCGCCAGAAAAGCGACGATGGTTTTGCCGCTGCCGACATCGCCCTGCACCAGACGATTCATCGGCTCGTTCGACTGCATATCGTCGAAAATGCGCTGAATCACGCGTTCCTGCGCGCCGGTTAAAACAAACGGCAAAAGAGCTTTGACGCGTTCGGCGGTGCGGTCGGAAATTTCGATGATCGGTCCTTTCGGTTCTTTCGCGCGCTCGCCGCGTTTAAGCTGGAGCGCGAACGACACCCAGAAAAATTCTTCAAAAATTAAACGTCGGTGCGCCTGACTGCGCGCCGTTTCGTATTCGGAAATGCTCGAATTTTCCGGCGGAAAATGAATTTCTTTAATCGCCTGAAAACGGCTGATCAGCTTTTGCCGTTCGATTAAATCGGCGGGCAGGCGATCTGCGACCGAGTCGGCATCGAGATTTTCGAGCACATTGAAAATGATTTCGCGCAGTCGTTTCGTTTGAAACGGACCGAGCTTGCGGTAAACCGGCACGCGTCGCCCGACGTGAATCGTCGCGAGACGCGGATCGAGTTCTTCGTCGCTCAAATCGTCGCTCTCATTTTCGGCAGACGGTTTCTCGTTTTCGGTTAAATTGCGCAAAAGCCCGAATTCTTCGTAATCGTTTATCTCCGGCAAAATTTCCAGCTCGTCCGGTTTGTTAATGCGCAGCGCGTAAGTGTTTTTCCGCGAATCCCATTCCCACTTGCCGTAAGCGACGAAACGCGTGCCGCGCTCGAATTTTTTCTGCCAGTAATTGACGATATTGTAAGCGCCTTTGCCGGAAATAAACCACCAAACGACAACCGGTTTGCGCGTTCGTTCGGCATCGCCGCCGGTGATTTCAAAAATAAACAGCGGCGGCGCTTTCGGACCGCGATTTTTGCCGACCTGAAAACCGCCCGCCACGCGCGTATAAAGCTCGACCGACGCTTCGAGTTCTTCGGAGATTTCATCAATCTGCATAAAATTCGAGCGATCTTCGTAGCGCATCGGAAAATAATTTAAAAGATCTTCGACTGTCGCATCGGTCAAATCGTTTTTGTATGAAAAAGTCGCGACCGCCAGCGCCAGTTTGCGCGCCATCGCCGCCGATAAATTAGCGATTTCGTAATCTTTTAATTCGAGCAGGGAAGTTTTCAGGCTGAGTTTCATTACAAGCAGATTTTATCACACGTGCATTTTGCGAGAAATTACGTTTTCTCGCTTGAAAAAATTATGTTTCCAAGCTAAACGGATTAAAATCGGTATTTCGGTCGTAAAAATCTTCGCTTTCCGCACGTTTGAGAAAATTGACAATCAGGTAAGTGAAAGGCGTCGCGCAGATTTCCCACAAAACCTTGATGAAATAATTGCCGATCAATACGCTGACGAGCTGTTCGTTCGACCAGATTCCATAAAAAGCGATTGGATAAAAAATGAGCGAATCGAACGCTTCGCCAACGAAAGTGGAACTGATGGTGCGCAGCCACAGATATTTTCCGCCGGTCAGCAATTTCAATTTGGCGAGAACGAAAGAATTGGCGAATTCGCCGAGCCAGAAAGCCGTCAGCGAAGCGAGCACGATACGCGGCGTTTGTCCGAATATTGTGTTGATCGCCTGATTCACCTCGGGCGGCAATGTTTTCGCGGGCGGCAAATTGGTGACGATCAGCGACATCAGCGACGCGAAAATCAGCGCGCCGAAACCCGCCCAGATGACTTTGCGCGAACGCGCGTAGCCGTAAACTTCGGTGAGAATATCACCGAACAAATAGCTGATCGGGAAAAACAAAACGCCCGCGCCGAAAATATACTCGCCGTAAAAAGGAAGATTGACCGAAGAAACTTTGTGCACGCCGATTAAATTGGAGCACAGCAAAACGGTGACGAAAGCCGCCATGATCAAATCGTAAAATCGAAATTGTCGGTCGGAATGCACGCGCGTTTCTCCGGATCAAAAATGATTACGAATTGTAACAAATTTATAAAAAGTTACAATTTTTCGCTTTGTTTTAAGCAAAAAAAATTGGAAGCAAGCCCGGAACTATTGGCTTGCTTCCATTTAATCAAAGGAGAAAAACTATGAAGTAATGAGGTGGAAAAATTAAACGATTAAGTTAACTGGTTAACGTGTTTAGTCAAACGCGATTTATAGCGAGCCGCTGTGTTTTTGTGAATGATTCCTTTGTTGACGGCTTTATCAATTACCGAAATCGTCGGATTCAAAAGCTCTTGGCTCTGCGATTGATCGCTGCCGGCGATTGCGGCGCGGATTTTCTTGATTTGAGTGCGCAGTTTGCTGCGATTGCTGCGGTTGACGGTGTTGCGCTTTTCTGATTGTCTGACGCGCTTTTCGGCTGATTTATGATTCGGCATTTGATTCCTCTAAAAAAACTGTTTAATACTTTCTCAATAAAAAAGTGATCTCGTTCTCGCTTTCGAGAAATTCTAGAGTATAAAAGCCGGATGCCGGGTTGTCAAGTCGCAACTTGAATTCGGTCAATCCATTCGCGCGGCGAAAGAATGCATCGCGTCAACGCACAGCACGACAATCGGCGGATAAAAAAGAAATTCGTAACGCATCGTCGGCGTAAAAACGTGCGGCATCGAACCGGCGATCATTACTTCCAAATAATTTCCGATGACAAGACCGATGCCGAGGCTGACGGCAAAACCGACGACGAGAAAAGAAATCGCCGTCAAGCGCGAATAAGGTTTCGCTTCGGGTTCATCTCCGCCTAAAATCGAATCGTGCAGATTGTCGCGGCTGTACGTGTATTTTTCAAATCCGGCGCGCAGACGACTGAAAAGATGAATGATGCCGACGACGAACAGCGAAATAAAAATAATCTTTCCGATAATCGCCGATTTAGCGAAAAACGACGGTTTGAAAATCGAAACCATCAAAGTCGAAGCGAATAAACCGACGGTCGGAAAAATAACTTTTTGCAAAGCGATTGATTCGCGCCGCTCGTCGGCAATCATTCGGTCAATAATGTCGTTGTAGCGTTTTTCGTAAACCATTTTCCGCCAGCGCCGCGCGTGCGAGTTTTCCGAAGAAAAAACCGAATCGGGATTGTCGGAATTCTGATATTGATTGTGCAGCTGTTTGCGGTCGTAATCGGCGCGCGTTTTCGGATTGCCGAGAATTTCGTAGGCTTTGGCGATGTGGGCAAATTCGCGGGCGGTTTCGTCCGATCCGCCGTTAACGTCAGGATGCAGTTTTCGCGCCAGCCGACGATACGCCGACTTAATTTCGGCATTGGAAGCCTTTGGAGAAATCTTTAAAATTTCGTAAAAACTCGCCATCTAAAAACAAACTCTGATTTAAGGAGAGCCGATGAGCCAAAGCGGTCAAACCACATTTCCGGACAAAAAAATTATAACACAAACCTTTTCGCGAATAAAAAAGTTTGTGCCGTTCAAAACCGCCGAACCGACTGAATTTGCAATGGAAATTACTTCGAAAAAATCTGCGTCTCGGCGGTGAATCTGTATGTTTTGGCGATGATTTTTGATTAAATTCAACGGTTTACGGCAAGTCGTCAATCTGCAAACTGATCGGGCTGGCGCCTGCCGTTTTCACCGCGTCAATCACTCGGGCGACGCTGCCGTAATCGGCGGAACGCGGTGCTTTGACGAACACGGTTTTTTCGATTTTTTCATCTTCGGACAACTCGGTTTTCAGCGCCGATTCAACACTGTAAACAGCATTTTCGCGGCGTTCGGCAAAAATCTTTTTCAGCGTTTCGGTCAGCTTTGCGCTGTCTGCAACGGTTCCAAAATCTTTTTCATTATTCAATCTGAGCGACGAATCGGCTTCCATCGCGACGATTAACGAATAAATATTCGGGCGAGCGCCGGTCATTTCTTCTGGTTCAGCCGGAATTTTCACTGCAAAGCGACTCGGTTTAAGCGGCGTCACGATCATAAAAATAATCAGCAAAACCAGCAAAACATCAATCAGCGGCGTCACGTTAATCAGCGGTTTGTTCACAAATTTCTCCTTTATAATATGATTTTCAGTGTTTTTGCATTCGGCAAAAATTTAGACACCGGAAAATGAAATTTGTTCCCGCCGAAATAAAATTAAGTCAGCAAAACGTTTCGCGATATTTCGCAATGTTCTGCGTTATATTGCGCCGAGCGAATTGAGCAGTGCTTTTGCTTTGAGCAGCGATTCTTCATACTCGCTTTCGGCATCGCTGTCGTAAACGATACCGCCGCCGACGTTAAAAACCGCTTCGTTTTCGTGAAAAACTATCGTGCGAATCGCCACGCTTAAATCAATCGAATGCAAAATTGAAAGAGGAAAAGCGGATTGTCCGCGTTCGGCATTTCGATTTTTATGTTCTGTTTTTTGAATCTTAAATTCTGAATCGTGTGAGGAATAACCAATCGCGCCCATCGAAAGACCGCGCGCGGCTGTTTCAATGCGGTCAATAATTTTCATCGTGCTGATTTTCGGCGCGCCGGTAATCGAGCCGCACGGAAAAACGGCTTTGATGATGTCGGAAAACCGGATATTTTCGCGCAGTTCGCCGCGAATCGTCGAAACGAGATGAAAAAGCGTCGGATGCGTTTCGAGATCGCATAATTTTTCGACCGCGACGCTGCCGAATTCGCAGATTTTGCCCAAATCGTTACGCAGAAGATCAACGATCATCACGTTTTCCGCGCGATCTTTGACGCTTTTTAAAAGTTCTTCGCGCAAAAGCGC